>JAPPKQ010000326.1 GCA_028819945.1 bacterium
GCTCCGGAGCGCTGAAGCCCGCCGGGCCGCAAGTACATTTGCGCCATGGCCCAGCCCCCCTACGTGCCCCACGCCCCCGGCAAGGCGGCCCGCCACTACAGCTCGCCGCCGCAGCGGGGCGGCTGGCGCGCCGAGCGGCCCGGCGAGCTGCCTGAAGGGCCGCTGCCGGCCGGCGAGGGGTTCGGCCACCAGGGCCCCGACCAGGGCTACGCGCTGCGCCTGGCCCGAGGCTTCGCCTCGCAGCTGCAGTTGCAGGCCGGTGAGAAGCGCGGCGACGTGATAGCCGGCTGCGTGATGGTGGCCCTGAAGCGGGCCTCGCTGTTCGGCCGGGCGCCCGTGTCGGAGGACCTGCAGGTGGCGTTCGACCACTGGGGGTATCTCGACGCCGGCGCCCCCATCGAGTTGTTGGCAACCCGCCGGGCGCTGTTCGCCGGCCCCGGCGGCCCCGCCGGCTACCCCAACCGCTGCCGCATCGCGGACGAAGTGTCGCCCGAGGCGCTCGGGGCGCCGTGAGCGGAGGCGCGGCGCGGGTGCGGTTCGCCCCGTCGCCGACAGGGTTCCTGCACGTCGGCTCGGCCCGGACGGCGCTGTTCAACTGGATCTACGCCCGCTCGGTGGGCGGGCGGATGCTGCTGCGCATCGAGGACACCGACGAGGCCCGCAACCAGCCCGAAGCAGTGGACCTCATCTACGACCTGCTGACCTGGCTGGGCATCGACTGGGACGAGGAGCCCGTGTTCCAGTCCGAGCGCCGGGAGCGCCACCGGGAGGCGGTGGAGTCGCTGCTGGCGAGCGGCGCCGCCTACCTCTGCGACGCCGACAACCGGCCGGTGGCCGGGACGGCGCTGCGGCCGGGCCTGGCCACCCGGTTCCGGATGCCGGCGGGCCGCACGGTGTCGTTCGACGACGTGGTGCGCGGCGAGGTGTCCTTCGCCAGCGACGACCTGGAGGACTTCGTGGTGTGGCGCTCGGGGGGCACGGCCACCTTCCTGCTGGCGAACGCCGTGGACGACGTGGACATGGGCGTCACGGACGCCATCCGGGGCGAGGACCTGCTGTCGGGCGTGCCGAAGGTGATCCTGCTGCTGGAGGCGCTGGGGGTGGAGCCGCCGGTGTACGCCCACCTGCCGCTGCTGGTGAACGCCGCCCGCAAGAAGCTGTCGAAACGGCGCGACGACGTGTCGCTGGGCGACTACCGGGCCCGGGGCTACCTGCCCGAGGCCATGGCCAACCATCTGGCGCTGCTGGGCTGGGGGCCGGCCGACGACGTGGAGATCCGGCCGATGGCCGAGATCGTCGAGCAGTTCCGCCTGGCCGACGTGAACCGGGCGCCGGCGTTCTTCGACACCAAGAAGCTGGAGCACTTCAACGGCGTGTACATCCGGGCGCTGAGCACCGGGGAGTTCCTGCGGCGCTCGGCGCCGTGGCTGGGTGAGCGGGCGTCCTGGCCTCCCGAGCGGACCCGACCCGAGGTGCTGGAGGCGCTGGCGCCGGTGGTGCAGGAGAAGGTGCGGACCCTCGGCGACATCGGCCGCTACGTGGACTGGCTGTTCCTGGCGGACCCTCCGGAGGACGCCGACTCGTGGAAGAAGGCGATGGGCTCCGAGCAGGCTCCGGCGCTGCTGGACGACGCCATCGCCACCTACGCCACCGCCGACTGGACGCCCGAGGCCGCCCACGCCGCCGCCCTGGCCCTCGCCGAGCGCCACGGCCTGAAGCTGGGCAAGGCCCAGGCCCCCATCCGGGTGGCGCTCACGGGCCACACCGTCGGCCCGCCGCTGTTCGAGTCGATGGTCCTGCTGGACCGCGCCGAGGTCCTGCGCCGCCTGCGCAACGCCCGGACCCGCCTGGATCTGGAGCCTGCCGGCTGACGGTCTCCCCGGGGTGGGGGGGTCGCGGCGCCGCTCTGCTCCTTCTCGCAGGCGAAAGGCGTCGCAGCCCGGCCCCGCGCCCCCCCACCCCTACCTCTGCGGCCCGGACAACTGCCAAGTGTGACCCGGTAACATGGGTGGGCCCTTCGGGGGTGGTGTAATAGGCAACACAGCGGGTTCTGGTCCCGTCGTTGGGGGTTCGAGTCCTCCCCCCCGAGCACCAACGGAGCACTCCTGCCGGCCGGCGGGGGCGCTCGCTCGCGTTGGGGCCGCTAGCCCTCGGCGGGGCAGTCCACGGGGCCGGACGGCACGACGAGGTCCACGAGATAGTCGTCGACCACGCGGTCGACGCAGGTGCTGAGGCCGTAGCTGGTGTGGTCGTTGCCGTCGAAGCTGACGAGCACGCCGGAGGTGAGCTGATCGGCCACCGACACCGCCCACTCGTAGGGGGTGGCGTTGTCGCCCCGGTTGCCGACCACCAGGATCGGGGGTGCGTCCGGCGCGGCGATCGCGCCGGTGGGCAACGTGCCGGCGGCCACCGGCCAGTACTCGCACGGCAGGCCCGACACCGCCGAGGCCCGTCCGAATTGGCCCGCCGCGGCTACCAGTTCTTCGGCCACCGCGTCGAGTTCCGCCCGGGTGGCGGCACCCCCGTCGGTGCAGCCGATGCTGGAGAACGCACCGAGGTCGGCGAGATCGAGGTGGGCCTCACCGATCCGGCTGAAGAGGCTGCCGTCACCTTCGAGAGCGTCGGCCAGCCCCTGGAAGTAGATCGGCCAGAGATCCGAGGCGTACGACGCCACCACCCCGGCGAGGATCGCCCGGGCGGGACCCAGCACGACCCTGCCGGCCGAGTCGCGCAGAGGCTCGACGTCGATCTCGGCGAGCATCCGGTCGTAGGCCTCCCGGGGATCGCCGGTGACCGCGCAGCTCGGGTCGGTGCGGCACCAGGCGAACATGTCGTCGATGGTCCGGGCGAAGCCGACCATCTGGCCCACCGCCAGTTCCACCCCCGTGAGCGACGGGTCGATCACCCCGTCGAGGACGGCCGCCCGCAGGTGCTCGCCGAACATGTCGGCGTAGAGCAGGCCCAACAGGGTGCCGTAGCTGAAACCGAGGTAGCTGATAGTCTCCGCGCCCAGCGCCCGGCGGATGGCGTCGATGTCGCGGACCGTGTCGACGGTGCCGATGTGGGCGACCGCGTCGCCGAGGTTGGCGATGCAGGCCTCGGCGAGGGCCCGGGCCGCGGCGTCCAGCTCCGCCCGCTCGGCGGGTGTGTCCGGCACCGGGTCCACGAGGTACAGATCCCGGGACTCCGCCCAGCAGCCGGACGGGACGCTGCCGCCGACGCCCCGGGGATCCCAGCCGATCACGTCGAAACGGCTCAGCACGCGGCCCGACAGGCCGCCGCCGAAGTCCAGGAAGCCGTCCATGCCGCCGCCGGGGCCGCCCGGATTGACCAGCAGGTAGCCGATCCGCTGGGCGGGGTCGCGGGCGGGCACCATGCCGACGGCCAGCTCCACCGTCGCGCCGCCGGGATCGTCGTGATCGAGGGGCACCGTCACGGTGGCGCACAGGTACCCCCGCCCGCAGTCGGCGAACTGCAGCATCACCGGCACATCCGGCCCCTCACCGGCGGTCTCCGGCGCCGCGTCCTCCACTCCGTCATCGCCGGCCGGCTCGGGCGGCGACGCGGGCTCGGGGGGTTCGGACGACGAGGGCTCAGGCGGCGGCGCTGCGGGCTCAGGCGGCGGCGCTGCGGGCTCGGGGGGTTCAGAGGGCGGCTGAGGCGGAGGCTCGGCCGGAACGCCTGCGGCGGCGGGCTCCACCGCCGGCGTGTGTTCGTCCGGCGCCGCGGGTTCGACCGGTGCGTCTCCCCCGTCGGCAGGCCCGGCCGGCGGCGCCTGGGGCTCCGACTCCCGCGGCAAGTCCCCGGTGGTTGACGGCTCGGACTCCCCGGGAGGCGTCTCCGCAGCAGGCTCGCGACCCGCAGGTCCGCCGTCCTCCGCGCCGCCACCACACGCCACCGCCACGAGCACCACCGCCACCAGGGCGGCGACCACCCTCACCAAACCACCACCGAGCACGATCTCACCCTACCGACAAGCCTCGCGCCCGCCCGGACAGCCGCAGACCAGCGAGAGCGGCGGGGTGCCGGTGGTCGGTGCGGGACGGTGGCCGCTAGCCTGTGGGGCGCTCCTGCCCCGTTCGTCTAGAGGCCTAGGACGCCAGATTCTCAATCTGGTAGCACGGGTTCGAATCCCGTACGGGGTGCTCAGCCGCCGATCGCCGCGAGGCAGTTCATGTCGAACCACATCGTGGACGGGCCGTGCCCCAACCCCGACTGCCTGGCGCTGGTGCCCTACGGCATCGACCACGTCGACGGCGTGCGGGTGCTGGCGGGGACCTGCAAGGTGTGCGGGTCGTACCGGGCCTACGACGGCGCCAAGAACATCACCGTCATCGCCGACGAGTAGCAGCGACGCAGCCGCCGGTGCCGGCGCGGAGGGGCGACCGGCACAAGCGGCGTGATCGGGGGTGTCGGGCTGGCCGGATTTGAACCGGCGACCCCCTGCTCCCAAAGCAGGTGCGCTGACCAAGCTGCGCCACAGCCCGTCGGGGATCCGGCCACGAGCCTACCGAGCGCCCGTGGCGGGTGGGCTACTCGAGGGCCTCGTCCACCTTCTCGACGGCGGCCTCCTCGGAGATGTCGAGGGCGAAGCTCAACTCCGAGATCAGCACGCTGCGAGCCTTGGAGCACAGCGTCTTCTCGCCCGCCGACAGGCCCTTGGCCCGGTCCCGCAGGGCCAGGTTCCGCACGATCTCGGCCACCTGGTACACGTCGCCCGACTTGAGCTTCTCCTGGTGGTTCTTGAACCGCCGGCTCCAGTTGGCCG
>JAPPKQ010000348.1 GCA_028819945.1 bacterium
TCCCCGGCCGACTCGTCGCCGCCCGGCGGAGCCGGAGGGGCGGGCGCCGGCGAGTCGGCCTACCGCCCGGGTGCCGCCGGATCGGGCACCGCAGGAGCCGGGGACTCCAGCGGCGAGTCCTGCTGCTCGGGAACCAGCGTGTAAGGCTCGGCTCCGGGCGCCCCGCGCCCCGGGGTCGGCTCGAACGCCACCCAGCCGGCGCCGCTGATGTAGACCTCGGGCCAGGCATGGGCGTGCTGCCCGCGCACGCTGTAGAGCGTTCTGCCGGTGGCGTCGGTCTCGACGGCCACCCCCGGGGTGAATCCCACCGCCACCCGCGTCGGCAGGCCGAGGGTCCTGGCCAGGGTGGCGAAGGCGCCTGCGAACTGCTCGCAGTATCCCCGGCGCTCGCTGAACAGGAAAGCCTCCAGCCGGTCGCCGGAATGGCCCGGAGACACCTCGAGGTCGTAGTCGAACTCGGCCCGTAGCCAGTCCTGCAGCGCCAGCGCCTGCTCGTACGGACCGACCCGCCCGGCGGTGACCTGCAGGGCGAGTTCGGCGAGGGACGGGTTCAAGTCCGCCGGCAGATCCACGAAGCCCGCAGGCACGTCCGCCGGGTCGTTCCGCAGCGACTGCAGGAAGGCTCCCTCGAAGCGCGGCACCGCCGACTGCACCGTGTAGGAGAGGCCGTCGGAGTCGGTGCGGCCCGAACCCACCAGCAGTGTCGAGGAGATCGGTTCGAAGCTGGCCTCGAACGGCGTGCCGAGGGGTTCGAACGCCACGGGCTGGTACGCCGCCGGCAGCCAGACCGCGGCCAGCGCGCTGATCCTGTAGCTCTGCGTGACCTCGCTCACCGGCCCCGAGGTCGCCGCGAGGGTGGGCAGCGACTCGCCGGCCGCGCCGGTGCTCTCGTCGAGGGACCAGACCGCTCCGTCGAAGTCTCCCAGCGCGGTCAGGCGCCAGTAGGACCGCCCGTGACTCCGGACGACGAAGAGTTCCAGATCGGGGTTCTGCAGGATTTGGCCCGGGACCGCCACGAGAGGGCTGAGAACGACCTTCCGGCCGCTGTCCGCCGCGGGAGTCGACGGGTCCAGCAGCGTCCGCAGCGGCCCGTCGTCGAGTGAGGGCAGCAGCACGGTGGTGACCAGCGCGCCGGCGCCGACCGCCAGTGCCCCCGCCACGAGTCCCCGAGGCAGGCGAACCCGGCGCTTCGGTGCGGCGCTGACGACGGGCCGGGCCGCCGATCGGGCCGTGGCGTGCGCCAGGGCGAAGGCCACGGCGCAGGCCACGATGACGGTGGGGTAGAGGATCGTGCCATCGGAGGTCCCGAAGGTCGCCACGAGGGCCAGCAGGATCGCGGCCGGTGCCAGCGCCTCGCCGCGGACCCCGACGCGGAACGCCGCCCAGTCGCTCAGCAGGGCGAGCAGCCAGGCCACCGCGGCGGCGGCGACGAGCAGGCCGGTGTCCTCGCTGAGGGGCACCTGCGAGGATCGCAGCAACTGCCAGATGCCGCCGAGGTCCGCCGACGCGGCCTCGAAAGTGGCGCGCCGCGGCACTCCGTAGGTGGTCGTCTGCGGGTAGTGCACCCACACCTGGAGTCCCGCCACGCCCACCAGCGAGACGACTGCGCTGAGCGCCACGCCACGGCCGGCGCGGCGGATCAGGGCCACGAGCAGGTGCGCCAGGAGGGCCGCGCCGAGCACCGGGGCCAGGAAGGAGGCGCCGTCGAAGAGGCGGACACCTCCCGCCAGGGTTGCCAGCGTGACCGTCGTCGCCAGCAGTTCTCCTGGCAGCGCGCGGGTCGCCGGGTTCGCCGAGCGCCTCATCCGGTTGGCGAGCCGCTGCGCAGCATCCGGAACTCACCCCAGCGTTCGGCGATCGATTCGCCGGGACCGATGGCCAGAACGTCACGATGCTCGGCCGGGGGCTCGTCCTGCCAGAAGCTGCAGATGATCCGTCGAGGGCCGAATCGATCCAGCGGCAACGAGGACTCGCCGACCGCGCCGCCCATGACCGCCAGCAGGATCATCCGGGCCGCTCCGACCGGGAGCCGCGCCGCAGGTCGACTGCCGGCGGGGATCTGCTCGACGAGGGCCAGGGCGTCGAGCACAGCGGTCGGGGTGCCCGTGGCGCGCACTTCGGCACCGCCGCTCGTCAGCAGCCGGACCGATCCTGACTCGGCGGCGGCCACCACGGCCAGCCCGGCGGCGGCCGAGACCATGAACTCGAAGATCTCGGGCGTGGCGGCCCCCTCGTCGGTCTCCAGGAACAGCAGGGTCTCCGGGCGCTGGACGGTCTCGAATCGGCGCACCAGCAGTTCCTGGTAGCGGGTGCTGGACGGCCAATGAATCCGGTAGGGATCGTCACCGGGTTCGAATCTGCGGAGGCTGTGGAAGTCCGTGGCGGATCCCCACACGAGTTGGGCGTGCCGGCGCCGCTCGGTGGCGTACTCGATGGTCTCCGTCAGGGGCTCGAGGTCGGCGATCTCGGGCCAGACCAGCACGCGGCGGCGCGGGGTCAGGGGGTGGCGACGGCGCGCCAGCCCGAAGGCGTCCTCCGTCTCGAGCCAGAGGGGGCCGATGTCACGCCAACCGCGCCGGTGCGTGGGGAGGTGGTAGTGGTCCTCGACGACCGCTCCCGAGCGCATGCGCCCGACCCGCAGCACGGGTCCCGGGTGGTCGCTCGCATCGTCGAAGACGTCGGCGGGCGGGGCGCCGCGCCGCCGGGCCGCGTTGCTGAGGCGGAGTTGGACTCTCAGCGGGGTGCCGCAACTGACTCGCCGCCGCGCCGGGTCGCACACCGCCCGCAGCGGGGGGCGCAGCAACGTGCTGAGGCCGGCGAGCAGCACCAACCCGGCGCACACCGCAGCCACGAGGAACAGCTCCGGCAGCCCGAACAGCAGGGCCGCCGCCCCGAGCACCAGGGCGGAAAGCAGCGCGAGTACGCCGGCCCGGGTCACCTGGGCGTCCGATCAGCGAACGCTGACCGGCGGGCTGGGGGTGTCGGTCAGGATCTCCTCGATCACCGCCGCGGGAGTCATCCCGTTGAACTGAGCGCTCTGGTGCAGGGTGATGCGGTGGAGCAGGACCGGTCGGGCGACGTCCTTCACGTCGTCGGGCAGGACGAAGTTCCGGCTGGCGGCGGCTGCCCTCGCCTGCGCCACGCGCTGCAGGCCGAGCACGGCGCGCGGCGACATCCCGCCGGCGATGGCGCCGTGGGCGCGGCTGTTGAAGGCCAGGTCCACGAGGTAGTCGCGGACGGCCGGAGCCACGTGCACCGCCCGGGCAGCCTCGATCATGGCGTGGACCGCGGCTGTGTCGGTGACGGCGGGCAGGTCCTCCAGCGGGTCCCCGGCGAGATGCGAGTCCAGGATCTCCGCCTCGGCGGCGCGATCCGGGAAACCGGCGCTGAGGCTCATGAGGAAGCGGTCGACCTGGCTGGTCGGCAGCGGGAAGGTGCCCTCGATCTCCTCGGAGTTCTCCGTGGCGATCACCAGGAAGGGCGAGGCAAGACGGTGGGTGGTGCCGTCCACCGTGACTTGGCGCTCGGCCATCGCCTCGAGCAGTGCCGACTGGGTGCGGGGCGACGTCCGGTTGATCTCGTCGGCCAGCAGGAGTCCGGCGAACACCGGCCCCGGCCTGAACTCGAAGCCGTTCTGCACCGGATTCCAGAGCGACACCCCGACGATGTCGCTGGGCAGCAGGTCGGGCGTGAACTGGACGCGGCCGAACTCCAGCCCGAGCGTGCGCGCCACCGTCTTGGCGAGCACCGTCTTGCCGGCGCCGGGCGGGTCGCGCAGCAGCACGTGCCCCTCGGCGAACAGGCAGAGCAGCAGCAGCCTGACCAGCCTGCGCTTGCCCTTGACGACCCGCTCGACGTTGGCCGCGATGGCCTCGAAGGTGGCCGCGAAACCGCCGTGGGCGGGGGCGGTGGATGGCGATTCGGGGTTGGCGTTGCTCACTCTGGCAGATCCGTTGTGTACTCGCCTGCGGTACCGCGGGGGTCCCGACGGTCGTCCGCCATCGGGACCTGTGCGCCCCATTAGGGTACGCCGGTGGTGGGCCCGACAAGTCGCATTCGGTGGCGGCACCGCTCCTGCGGCCTGTTCCTGGCGGTGGGCTGGGCGGTTCTTCGCCGGCCGCGCCTCTGGCCGGAGGCGCTGCGCCAGTTGCCGACCGTCGCCTCGGGACGGTACCGGGCGTTCCGCTCGGTGACCGCCTACGGCGATCCCCAGCGGCAGCCGACGGTGGCCGAGGTCCTCGCCTGGCTGGGTTGGGCGCGGTCCTTCCGACGGGCGCGCACCCGGCATGGGTGAGGCATCGCGCGCCACGGGGCTAGCTTGTTGGGCCATGACCCAGGCCCTGGTGCTCAACGCCACGAACGAGCCACTGAGTGTGGTGCCCGCTCGCCGCGCCGCCGTTCTGGTGCTCGACGGGAAGGCCGACGCCGTGCATCTCAGCGGTGTGGAACTGCGGTCGGAGAACCTGAGCCTCCCGATCCCCTCGGTGGTTCGCCTGCAGTACTACGTCCGGGTCCCCTACATGCGGCGAGGCTCACTGAGCCGGAGGGGCGTGCTGGCACGGGACGATCACAGCTGCCAGTACTGCGGTCACCGGGCCGACAGCATCGACCACGTCCGGCCGCGCAGCCGCGGCGGGGGACACACCTGGGACAACGTGGTGGCGGCCTGCGGGCGCTGCAACACGCGCAAGCGTGATCGACTCCCCAGCGAGATCGGCATGCGGCTCCGGCGCACTCCCCGACCGCCGACGTGGACCACCCTCATCC
>JAPPKQ010000199.1 GCA_028819945.1 bacterium
ACGGCGCGGCGCGTCTCACCAGCCCGAACAGGTCATCGATCTTCCAGCGCTCCGCGGCACATTCGGCGGTGATCTGCTGCGCCAGCACGTCGAGAGGCGCCTCCGGTGGCGTCACGGCGTCCAGGCGACCGGCTCGCACCCCCGCCAGCAGCGCGGCGCACTCCACCAGCTGGTCGCGGGTGGTGGGGAACAGGCGACCCTTCGGTACCGCCCCGACCGAGTGGCCCGAGCGCCCCACCCGCTGCAGGAAGGTCGCCATGCTGCGTGGGCTCCCGATCTGGCACGCCAGATCCACGGGGCC
Source organism: bacterium (assembly GCA_028819945.1). Lineage (GTDB taxonomy): Bacteria > Actinomycetota > Acidimicrobiia > Acidimicrobiales > CATQHL01 > VXNF01. The sequence continues at coordinate 302 of JAPPKQ010000199.1, forward strand.
GATGTCGATGCCCAGTTCCAGCGAGGCGGTGGTCACGAGCGCCCGCAGGTCGCCGGCTCGGAGCCGGGTCTCGACCCGCAGGCGGCGCTCCTTCGACAGCGAGCCGTGATGTGAGGCCACCGCGCTGTCTCCCAGCCGCTCGGCCAGCAGGTGGGCGATGCGTTCGGCCTCGCGGCGGGTGTTGACGAAGACCAGAGTCGTCCGGTGCTCGCCGATCAGCTCGGCGATCCGGTCGAGAATCTCGGCGGTCTGTTCGGCGGGCGCCACCGCCTCCAACTCGCTGGGCGGAATCTCGAGGGCCAGATCCAGCTGCCTGCGGTGGCCCACGTCGATCACCGCCGGCGGCGGACGGTCGGCCGGCTCTGGGGGGGTGCCGGCGCCTAGGAGCAGCCGCTGGATGACGCTGATGGGGCGCTGCGTGGCCGACAGCCCGATCCGCAGGGGCCGCTGCTCGCACACGTGTGCCAGCCGCTCCAGGCTGAGCGCCAGGTGCGACCCGCGCTTGTCCCGGGCCACCGCGTGGATCTCGTCGACGATCACCCAGCGCGCGGTGCGCAGCATCTCCCGGCTGCGCTCGGCGGTCAGCAGCAGGTAGAGCGACTCCGGGGTGGTGATGACGAAGTTGGGCGGATTGCGCAGCATCGCGGCCCGGGCCGACTGCGTCGTGTCGCCGGACCGGACGGCGACGCGCAGCGGCGGAGGCTCGAAGCCCATGTCCCGGCCGATCCGCTCGATCTCGGCGAGTGGTGCCGTGAGGTTCTCGGCGATGTCGGTGGCCAGGGCCTTCAGCGGCGAGACGTAGACCACCTGGGCCTGACCGGCCACCTGCTCGCCCCGTTCGTGTGCCTGCCAGAGGGCGTCGATGGCCACCAGGAACGCCGACAGGGTCTTGCCCGAGCCGGTCGGTGCGCTGACCAGTGTGTCGGAGCCGGCGCGGATGGCCGGCCAGGCGCCGACCTGAGCCGCCGTCGGCCCGCCGGCGAAGCGCTCGCTGAACCAGGCCCGGACTGCGGGGTGGAAGCCGTCCATCACCCCGGCGCCGGCGGCAACGGGTTCGGGCGTCTCGGTGTTGACGGCGGTCACGTCTAGTTGGTGACTCCTCGGGATCCGGGCGGCGGCATCCGGTCGGGCGAGTGCCCCGCAGGCTGCTCCGCACTCGGAACGGCGGTTCAGAACGGTTGTTCGTATGAGGCTAGCGCGCCGCGCCCGCCTGCGGGGCGCACGATAGGCGCGCTCCCCGCCGCACGGTGGTGCCTGGCCGCCGGGGCGCCCGCTGGTACGGTGCCCTGCGATGGTGGGGGACGGGCCAGCGACGCCGGTATTGGAGGTTCGCGGCCTCAGCGTGCGCTACGGCCCCGCCCTCACGGTCCTCCACGGAGTGGACATCGAGGTTCCGGCCGGTTCCGTCGTGGCCCTGCTGGGGCCCAACGGGGCCGGGAAGACGACCCTGCTGCGCGCTCTCACGGGACTGCTGCCATTCCATCACGGGCGGGTGATCGGCGGTGAGGTGCTCCTGGAGGGAAAGCCGGTGGGGCGTGCCAACGCAACCACCCTGGTGCGGCGCGGGATGGCGCAGGTCATGGAGGGGCGACGGATCTTCGCCGAGTTGACCGTGGAGGAGAACCTGCGGGCGGGTGCGGTCACGGTGCGGGACCGCCGGCGGGTGGCCGAGGTGACCGGGGAGATCTTCGCGGCGTTCCCGCAACTGGCTCACCGGCGCGGCTACCAGGCCGGCTACCTGTCGGGGGGCGAACAGCAGATGCTGGCGATCGGGCGGGCACTGATGAGTTCGCCGAAGCTGCTGTTGCTGGACGAGCCGTCGCTCGGCCTGGCGCCGCGCATCACCGAGCAGATCGCGGAGCGGATCGTCGCGGTGGGTGCGGCCGGGACCACCGTCCTGCTGGTGGAGCAGAACGCCGCCATGGCGCTCGCGATCTCCGAGTTCGCCTACGTGCTGCAGGCCGGGCGGGTGGCGATGGGCGGGCCGGCCGCAGTGCTGCGCGACGACCCCGACGTGCAGAAGCTCTACCTGGGCGATGGCTGAGCCCACCGCAGCCGGCGGAGACCCGGCGCCGGCGGGACCGCAGCGGCGAGGACCGGCCGAGGTGACCCCGCCCGCCCTCGTGACGCCGATGTTTCGCGCCGACGGCGTGAGCCTGTCCTTCGGGGGGCTCCGGGCGCTCGACGACGTGTCGTTCAGCGTGCGACCGGGCGAGCTCGTGGCGCTGATCGGCCCCAACGGCGCCGGCAAGACCTCGATGTTCAACTGCATCAGCGGCGTGTACCGACCCGAGCGGGGCGCGTTGCTCTTCGAGGGGGCCGACCTCGTCGGCATGCGTCCCTCCCGCATCGCCGCGGGAGGTGTGGCCCGCACCTTCCAGAACCTGGCGCTCTTCGAGAACCTCGACGTCATCGACAACCTCATGCTCGGCCGCCACACGCTCATGCGAACGGGTCTGCTGGCCGGGGCGGTATGGCTCGGCCGGGCACGGCGCGAGGAGATCCGGCACCGCCGGCACTGCGCCGAGTTGGTGGACTTCCTCGGCCTCGGCGCCCATGTGGGTCGCCCCGTGGGCCTGCTGCCCTACGGCGTGCAGAAGCGCATCGAGATCGGCCGCGCCCTGGCCGCCGAGCCGCGGCTGCTGATGCTCGACGAGCCGGTGGCGGGCATGACCCGCGCCGAACGCAGCGAGACCGGCGAGCTGCTGAGCGGCATCCGGGCCGAGATGGGACTCACCATGCTGCTGGTGGAGCACCACATGCACCTGGTGCTTGAGGTGGCCGACCGGGTGGTGGCCATGAACTTCGGTGCCGTGATCGCCTCCGGCGCTCCCGAGGAGGTCGCGAACCATCCCGCGGTCGTGGAGGCCTATCTCGGCGCCGGCGGCTCGAACGGGACCGGCGCGGAGCGCTGATGGACAAGTTCCTGCAGCTGCTGCTCTCCGGTGTCGCCCTCGGTGGGATCTACGCCCTGGTGGCGTTGGGTTTCGTCGTGATCTACAAGGCGAGCGGCGCCTTCAACTTCGCCCAGGGCGGCTTCGTCACCCTCGGCGCCTACCTGGTGTACCAGTTCGGCACCGACTGGGGTCTGCCGTTCTGGCTGGCGCTGGTGCTCGCGATGATCGCCATGGCCGCCGTCGGGATGTTCCTGGAGCGGCTGGTGATCCGTCCCATGGTCGGCAAGCCCACCTTCACCGTGGTGCTGATCACCCTGGGTCTCCTGCTGATCATCGAGCAGGTCGTGCGCTCTGTGTGGACCAGCCCGGGGCTGGTGCTGGAGGTCCCGTGGGGCAACGGGCGCAGCCAGATCGGCGACGTTGTGCTCCGGCACGCCGATCTGTGGACCATGGTCTCCGGCGCGGTGCTGCTGTTGGCCTTCTTCGTGTTCTTCCGGTACTCCCGCACCGGTCTCGGCATGCGTGCCACGGCCCTGGACCAGGAGGCGGCCGCGGCGCAGGGCATCTCGGTGGCGCGCTCGTTCGCGGTCTCGTGGGCCGTCGCCGCGGCGGTGGCGCCCGTGGCCGGCGTCATGCTGGTGAGCCGCGGCGGTGGCGCCCTCTCGCCGGCCATCGGCTTCGTCGCCCTGGCCGCTTTCCCCGCCATGATCCTGGGCGGGCTGGACTCCGCGGGCGGCGCCGTGCTCGGCGGCGTGCTGATCGGCCTGGCCGAGATCATGTCCCAGGGCTACCTGGACATCTCCTGGTTGGGGTCGAACGTGGAGGTGGTCGTCCCCTACGTGCTCATGGTGCTGGTGCTGCTGTGGCGCCCCGAGGGTCTGCTGGGAACCCGGCGGGTGGAGCGGGTGTGAGCGCGGGATTCCTGCGTCGCATGCTGCCGTCGCCGGATCCGGCGCGCCCGCCGAGCGCGTCGGCGACCGCGGTCAACCCGCTGCTGCCCGGCGCGGGGTCGAAGCTGATGGCCGCCCTGGGTGTGGCGGGGGTGGTGATCTGCCCGCTGGTGCTCGACGACCCGTTCTGGATCACGGTGCTGGGCAACGCCGGCACCTTCGCAGTGGCGGCGTTGGGGCTCAGCCTGCTGATCGGCTTCTGCGGCCAGGTGTCGCTGGGCCATGCGGCGTTCCTGACCGTCGGCGGCTACCTGGTGGCGTTCTTCGGCGCCGGCTGGGGCTGGCCGCTGCCCGCCTGGCTGGCCCTGGCGGCTGCAACCGGGGCCGTCATCGGGGCGCTGGTGGGCCCGTTCGCCCTGCGATTCAAGGGCAACTACCTGGTGGTGGTGACCCTCGCGCTGATCTTCGTGGTGACCCACGTCGCCCGCAACTGGGAGGGCTTCACGGGCGGTTTCGACGGGATATCCACCAACAAGGCGCCGCTGGCGCTGGGCGGCCTGGACTTCGGAGACATGAGCGCCTTCGGCCATCGGCTGGACCGCCAGCAGGGACTGTTCTACCTGTCGTGGATCCTCGTGGGGATCAGCGCGCTCGTGGTGCGGAACCTGGTGCGCAGC
>JAPPKQ010000030.1 GCA_028819945.1 bacterium
CCATGTGGGCTCCTTTCTCCGATGCCGCCCGGCCCGCTCAGCGGTTCCGCGGGAAGCCCAGGTCGATCGTGCTGGTCGCGGGGTCGGGCCAGCGGCTGGTGACCACCTTGGCGCGGGTGTAGAAGTGGATGCCCTCGGGGCCGTACATGTGCGTGTCGCCGAACAGCGAGCCCTTCCAGCCGCCGAAGGAGTAGTACGAGACCGGCACGGGGATCGGCACGTTGATGCCTACCATGCCGGCGCCGGCCTCGAACTGGAAGCGCCGCGCGGCGCCGCCGTCGCGGGTGAAGATGGCAGCGCCGTTGCCCCACGGGTTGTCGTTGACGAGCCGCACCGCATCGTCGTAGCCGTCGACCCGCACCACGCTGAGCACCGGTCCGAAGATCTCGTCGCGGTAGCAGGCCATGTCCGGCGTGACGTGGTCCAGCAGCGACACGCCCAGGAACCAGCCGTCGAGGTTGGCGGCGTCGGGACGGCCGTCGCGGACCACCGTGGCCCCCTCGGCCAGGCCGCCGTCGATGTAGCCCGCCACGCGGTCGCGGTGCTCGGCGGTGATGAGCGGCCCCATCTCCGCGTCGGGGTCCTCGAGGCCGTCGCCGATGCGGATCTTGTCCAGGCGGGCGTCGATGGCGGCGACCAGCGGCTCGGCCACGCTGCCCACGGCCACGACCGCGGAGATGGCCATGCAGCGCTCGCCCGAGGAGCCGTAGGCCGCGCTGACCGCGGCGTCGGCGGCGAGCTCCACGTCCGCGTCGGGCAGCACCACCATGTGGTTCTTGGCGCCGCCGAGCGCCTGCACCCGCTTGCCGTTGCGGGTGCCGGCCTCGTAGATGGCCCGCGCCACGGGCGTGGAACCGACGAAGCTGACCGCGGCGATGTCGGGGTGCTCCAGCAGGCGGTCCACGGCCACCTTGTCGCCCTGCACGAGGTTCACCACGCCCGGCGGCAGCCCGGCGGTGGCCAGCAACTCCATCGTGAACAGGGGTGCCGAGGGATCCTTCTCCGACGGCTTCAACACGAACGTGTTCCCGCAGGCGATGGCGTTGGGGTACATCCACATGGGCACCATCGCCGGGAAGTTGAACGGCGTGATGCCGGCCACGACGCCCAGCGGCTGGCGGATCGAGTAGACGTCCACGCCGCTGGAGGCCTGCTCGGTGTGCTCGCCCTTCAGCAACTGCCCCACCCCGCAGGCGAACTCGATGTTCTCGAGGCCCCGGCTCACTTCGCCCGCCGCGTCGGCCAGAACCTTGCCGTGCTCGGCAGTCAGCAGCCGGGCGATGTCGGTGCGGTGACGCTCCACGAGTTCCCGGTAGCGGAACAGGATCTCGCTGCGACGGCTCACCGGCACCTCGCGCCAGAACCCGAAGGCCTCGCGCGCCGAGGCCACCGCGGCGTCCACCTCGGCCACCGTGGCGAAGTCCACCTCGCCGGTCTGGACGCCGGTGGCCGGGTTGTAGACGGGGCCGCGGCGGTCGCCGGTCCCGGGCGTCAGCTTCCCGTCGATCCAGTGGTGTATCCGCTTCATGCCTTCTCCTTGTCCGCCTCGCTCGGCGCAGTCGCCCCGCTCACAGGAGGTACTGCGACAGGCTGCGCCGCAGGTACCGGCCGTCTCCCGGGCTGCCCAGGTAGGCACCTCCGTCGACGACCACCTGGCCCCGCGACAGCACCGTCTCGACGGAGCCGTTGATCTCGAAGCCCTCGAAGCACGAGTAGTCCATGTTCATGTGATGCGTGTCGGCGCTGATGCGGCTGGTGGCGGTGGGGTTGTAGACGACCACGTCGGCGTCCGCACCCGGCGTGATGCTGCCCTTGCGGGGGTACAGCCCGAACATGCGCGCCGGCGTGGTGGCGCACGTCTCCACCCAGCGCTCCAGCGACAGCTCGCCCTGCACCACGCCCTGGTAGATGAGGTCCATGCGGTGCTCCACCACGCCCAGCCCGTTGGGGATGAGGCGGAAGTCGTCACGGCCCAGTTCCTTCTGCTCCTTCATGCAGAACGGGCAGTGGTCGGTGGAGACCACGCACAGGTCGTTGGTGCGCAGGCCCCGCCACAGGTCGGCGTGGTGGGTCTCGTGGCGGCTGCGCAGCGGCGGCGAGCAGACGTAGCCGGCGCCGGCGAAGCCCGGGGCGCCGAGGTGCTCCTCCAGGTTCAGGTACAGGTACTGCGGGCAGGTCTCGGCGAAGACGTTGTAGCCCTCGTTGCGGGCGGCGGCCACGTGCGCCAGGGCGTCGGAGGCCGACAGGTGCACGAAGTAGACCGGCGTGCCCGCCACCAGCGCCAGCTGGATGGCCCGGTAGGTGGCCTCGCCCTCCAGGCGGGGCGGGCGGGTGATGCCGTGGTACACCGGGTCGGTCTGACCCCTGGCGGCGGCCTGGGCGGCGATGACGTCGATCGCGATGCCGTTCTCGGCGTGCATCATGATGAGGCCCCCGTTGTGATGCGCCTGCTGCATGGCCTGCAGGATCTTGCCGTCGTCGCTGTAGAGCACGCCCGGGTAGGCCATGAACAGCTTGAAGCTGGTGATGCCGTCGTTGACGAGGGTGTCCATCTCTTTGAGCGATCGCTCGTCGATGCCGCCCAGGATCATGTGGAAGCCGTAGTCGATGGCGCACTGCCCCTCGGCCTTGGCGAACCAGGCGTCGAGGCATTCCCGCACGTCCTCGCCCTCGCGCTGCACGGCGAAGTCGATGATGGTGGTGGTGCCCCCGTGTGCGGCGGACCGGGTGCCGGTCTCGAAGGTGTCCGAGGCGTAGGTCCCGCCGAAGGGCAGCTCCATGTGCGTGTGCACGTCGACGCCGCCGGGCACCACGTACCGGTCGGTGGCGTCGATGACCCGCGCCTCGCCGCCGCGCCGCAGGCTCTCGACGATCTCGCTGCCGGGGGCGACCACGGCCTCGATCACCTCCCCCGACACCACCACGTCGGCCCGGACGCGGCCCGTGGCGCTGACGACAGTCCCGTCGGCGATGAGCGTGCGCATGGCGTCCTCCTTGTCAGTGATCGGCGGGGCGGCGCCCCGTGTGCTCTAGCGCAGATCTGCCGCCGCGGCCGCCAGGATCTCGACGGCTTCGTCGATCTCGGCGTCGGAGACGCACAGCGGCGGGGCAATCCGTAGGACGTTTCCGTAGAGCCCGCCCTTGCCGACCATCAGCCCGCGGCGGTGGGCGCCCTCGTGCACCGCGGCCGCGGCGGCGGGGAGCGGCTCGCGGCCGCCCGGCTCGTTGAACTCCATCGCCAGCATCAGGCCGCGGCCGCGCAACTCGGCGATCTCCGGCGTCGCCTCGGCCACGGGCTCGAGGCCGAGGCGCAGGCGGTTGCCCATCTTGGCGGCGTTGGTCTGCAGGTCGTGGTCCAAGAGGTACTCCAGGTTGGCCAGCGCGCCGGCGCAGGCCAGCGGGTTGCCGCCGAAGGTGGAGATCGAGTTGGCCCCGAGGCTGTCCATGAGCTCGGCCCGGGCCACCACACCGCCCAGCGCCAGGCCGTTGCCCACGCCCTTGGCGAAGGTCAGGAAGTCCGGCACGATGCCGTGGGCCTCATAGCCCCAGAAGTGGTCGCCCGTGCGTCCCCAGCCGGTCTGCACCTCGTCGCTGATGAACAGGATGCCCCGCTCGTCCAGCACCTCCTTGATGGCGCCGAAGAAGCCGTCGGGTGGTGCGGCGAAGCCGCCGACACCCTGGATCGGCTCGGCGATCAGGGCGGCCACGCGCCCCGTCGTGCACATGTCGATGACCTCGCGCAGGTCCTGGGTGCAGGCCGCCGTGTAGGACTCGTCGTCGTGATCGGGCCAGGGGCTGCGCATCCGGTAGCCGCCGTGGATGAAGCTGACCGACAGGCCCGAGAGCCGCGAGGCCGACCAGAAGCGGTTGCCGGTGATGGCCTGGGTGCTGAAGGAGCGGCCGTGATAGCTGTTGCGCAGCGCCAGGATCTCGTGGCTGGAGCGGCAGTTGGTGGCCAGCAGCAGGGCGGCGTCGTTCGCCTCCGTTCCCGACGTGGTGAAGAACACCTTGGCGTCGTCGATGCCGCTGAGCCCGGCGATCTTCTCCGCCAGCGCCACCATCGGCTCGATGAGGTACAGCGTGGAGGTGTGCAGCATCTTGCCGGCCTGCGTCCTGATGGCCTCTATCACCTCCGGCACGTTGTAGCCGGTCATGGTCGTGAGGATCCCGCCGAAGAAGTCCAGGTGGCAGCGGCCCTCGCTGTCCCAGACCCGGCAGCCGTCGCCGCGGGTCAACTCGATCGGCTCCTCGTAGTAGAGGGCGAGCCAGTCGGGCATCACCCCGCGATGGCGGGCGAGCAGTTCTTCGGACACGGACGCTCCCTCCTCCGGCTCGACGGCGCGCTAGCCGGTCACCAGCGAGTCGTAGGCGTCGGGACGGCGGTCCCGGTAGAACGCCCACTGGTTGCGGACCTCGCCGATGAGGTCCAGGTCGAGGTCCCGCACGACGACCTCGGGCCGGGTGTCGGAGGCGACCTCGCCGACGAACTGGCCGCGCGGGTTGGCGAAGTACGACGTGCCGTAGAAGTCGTTGTCGCCCAGCGGCTCGACGCCCACCCGGTTGATGGCGCCGACGTAGTACATGTTCGCCGCCGCCGAGGCGGTCTGCTCCAGTTTCCAGAGGTAGGCTGACAGGCCCCGGCTGGTGGCCGAGGGGTTGAAGACGATCTGGGCTCCGCCGAGGCCCAGGGCGCGCCAGCCCTCGGGGAAGTGGCGATCGTAGCAGATGTACACGCCCACCTTGCCGACGGCGGTGTCGAAGAC
>JAPPKQ010000182.1:0-3846 GCA_028819945.1 bacterium
CTATGGCAGCGAGGCCTTGGCAGACCTGTCGCTGACGTGGCGGCTCGGCACCCGTGCGGTGGGTTTCGAGGCCGCTTCCCGCACGGTGGCCCTGCCCAACGGCGAGCGCTTGGCGGCCGACGGCGTGGTGATCGCCACCGGGGTGCGCACGCGCACCCTGCGGGGCACCGAGGACCTTGCCGGGGTGTACACACTGCGCACCCTCGCCGACAGCCTGGCGATCCGCTCGGAGTTCGACGCCACGCCGCAGCGGGTCGTCGTCGTGGGCGCCGGCTTCATCGGTGCGGAGGTGGCGGCCACGGCACGGGATCGGGGACTGGACGTGACGATGGTCGAGATGGCCGGGACGCCGCTGGAGCGGGTGCTGGGCGCGGGGATGGGCCGGGTCTGCGCCGACGTGCACGCCGATCACGGCGTCGACCTGCGGCTCGGGGTCGGTGTGGAGTCGATCACCGGCACCGACCGGGTGGAGCAGGTGGTTCTGACCGACGGCAGCCGCCTCGACGCCGACGTGGTCGTTGTGGGCGTCGGCGTGATACCCAACACCGAGTGGCTGGAGGGTTCCGGGCTGCAGATCGACAACGGCGTGGTGTGCGATGAGACGTGCCTGGCGGCGCCGGGCGTGGTGGCCGCCGGCGACGTGGCCCGGTGGCCGAACCGGCTGTTCGGGCAGTCGATGCGCGTGGAGCACTGGGACAACGCCATCGAACAGGGCATGGCTGCGGCCCGACGCCTCCTGGCCGGCGAAACAGCCGAGCCCTTCGCCCCGGTGCCCTGGTTCTGGAGCGATCAGTACGACCGCAAGATCCAACTCGCCGGCCGCTCGGGCCCCGACGACGAGGTCGAGGTTGTGACGGGCTCGCTCGACGAGCGCCGCTTCGCCGCCATCTACGGTCGCGGCGGTCGCATCGTGGCGGTGCTGGGCTTCAACCGCCCCCGTCACGTCATGCAGTACCGCCGCCTCATCGCCCGGGGCGCCACCTGGGACGAAGCGCTGGAGTTCGCCCGCACCCAGGCCTGAAGCCCGGCGCCGCAGCGCTCAGGCAGGTGAGTCCAGCGGGTCCCAGTTGTAGTGGGGGAGCCGGGTGTGGCCGGCGTCGACGGTGATCTCGGCGCCTGTGACGTGCTGTGACTCGTCGGACGCCAGCCAGAGGGCGGCGTCGGCGACCGCCTCGGGGGGCAGCATGCGGCGACCGGGGAGGATGGTGTTGTGGCGCACCTGGTGGTCGAGTCGCTCGTCGCTGGAGTCCGCCGAACCCGTGACGAACTCCTTCGAATAGGCGTTGACCATCATCGGGCTGTTCACCGCGCCGGGCAGGAGGGCGTTGGCGCGGATGCCGTGGCGGCCCAACTCCAGGGCGGCGCACTTCATGAGTCCGGCGACGCCGTGCTTGGAGGCCGTGTAGGCGCTGTAGCTGTAGCCGCCGTGCCAGCCGTTGGTGGACACGGTGTAGATCAGGCTGCCGCTCTGCTGGTCGATCATCCGGGGCGCCACCGCCTTGGTGGTATGCCAGGCGCCGGTGAGGTTGACGCCGATGACCGTCTCCCAGACCTCGGTGGTCATCTCGGTGAGTGAGGCGGACCAGAAGATCCCGGCGTTGGCGCAGGCGACATCCAGGCGCCCGAACTCGTCGACGCCCCTTGCCACGACCGCATCCAGCGACTCCTGGGAGCGAACGTCGGCGACCTCGGCGACGCAGCGGACCCCGGCGGCGCGCACACCCTCGGCGGTCTCCTTCAAGTCCGCCTCGGTGGCGAGCGGGTAGGGGACCGAGCCTGTCTCACAGACGTCGCAGATGATGATGTCGGCGCCCTCGCCGGCGAACCGCAGCGCGATCGCACGGCCCTGGCCGCGGGCGCCGCCGGTGATGAACGCCACGCGGCCGTCGAGACGCCCCATACCGGCCGGTCAGCCGCCGTTGTCGGCTGCAGTCGTGCCGGACTCGGCCACCGCGTCGGACAGTTCCTCTACCGTGAGATCGCCCTTCTGGACCACCCGGCTGATGGTCCCCCGGTGCATAATGATGATGCGGTCGGCGGCGGGCAGCACGTGGTCCATGTTGTGGTCGATGTACAGGACGCCGAGGTTGTTCCGCTTGGCCGCCTCGATGGCCTCCAGCACGCGCCGCGTCTCGCGCACCGAGAGTGCCGCCACCGGTTCATCCAGGACCAGAAGCTGCGAATCGAAGTGAATCGCCCGGCTGATGGCGAGCGACTGCCGTTCGCCTCCCGACAGGGTTGCGGCCGTCTGGCGCGACGACTCGACGGAGGTGAGTCCTACCTCGGCGAGGTGCTCGTCGCAGATACGCGCCATCTCGGAGACCCGGAGGTAGCGGATGCCGAGCAGTCGGCGGTGGAGTTCCTGGCCGAGGAAGAAGTTCCGCCAGAGGGCCATCTCGTCGACGATGGCCAGATCCTGGTAGACGGTCTCGATGCCTGCGGCCCGCGCCTGCCGGGGCGAACCGAACTGAACCGGCTCACCCTGCACCTTGATCGTGCCCGACGTGGGCTCGATGTAGCCGCTGATCATCTTGACGATCGTGGACTTGCCGGCGCCGTTGTCGCCCACCAGGCCGACCACCTCGCCGGGGTGGATGGCCAGGCTGGCGTCTCGCACGGCGTAGTTCTTGCCGTACCGGCGCGTGACGTTCACGAGCTCGACGACGGGGACGGCGGAGTCAGTGCTCATCCGAACAGGGTGCTCCTGGTGCCGCCGCGCCGCAGCGCCTCGACTCGGGCGTTCAGACCCGCGGACACCACGAGGAGGATCCCCACGAGACCTAGGTAGTACTCCGACGGCACCTTGATGACGATCAGGCCCACCTTCAGCGAGCCGAGGATGATCGCCCCCAGCATCGAGCCGATCACCGTGCCCTTCGCCCCGAACAGCGACGTCCCGCCGACGACCACGGCCACGATAGCCAGCAGATTGATGTCGATGCCGGAGGCGACGCTGGAGGATCCGAAGTCGGCGAACTGCAGGATGCCCGCCAGCCCGGCCAGCAGCGCGGCCAGCACGAAGTTGATGAGCTTCACCCGGATCACGGGAACGCCCATCGCCCGGGCGACACCGCCGCCGTACTTGCCGGCCGCATACGTCCAGTTGCCGAATTGGGTGCGCCACAGGACAAAGGCGAGGATGATCCCGATTCCCACCATCCAGGCGAACGGAGCGGCGATAGGGGTACCGGGGATGTCGGCGCCCAGGATCTTCTTGACGTCGCCCGCCTCCTCGATGAGGTCCACAGGGAACCCACCCAGGATGATGCGGTTCCAACTGGTCACGGCGAAGAGCATGCCGAGTGTGACGATGAAGGACGGGACGCCGATGTACGTGCTGATCAGACCGTTGATGAGGCCGATGCATGCCACGATCGCCAGACCGGCGAAGAGCCCGGCGAGGATGTGCCAGCCCCACTCGCGCATGAGCCAACCCATGATGGCCGGCCCGAGGGCGAACGTGGCCGAGACCGACAGGTCGAACTCGCCGGAGATCATCAGCGCGGTGACGCCGAGGGACACCATTCCCACCGAGGAGGTGAGGGCGGCCACCGAACTCATCAGGTCGGGGTTGCTGAAGAAGCCGACCTCGCCCGACCGGAACTCGAAGACCAGGAACAGTATGACGATGGCGATGGCCGGCGCCAGTTCCTGCTGACCCAGCACGCGCCGACCCGCGCGGAGCACCCGACTGGGTGGTGGTGCGTCGCTCACGCCGTTCGCCTACCTAGGTGGTCAATGAGCAGTGTGGTGGACGTGCGTGTCGGGGCGCACCCAGGGCGCCCCCCCCCACACCGTTTAACCTGCGGCCCGCCAAAACCGCGGAGCCCGCCACGAACAACGCCA
>JAPPKQ010000182.1:3856-4757 GCA_028819945.1 bacterium
CCCCCGGGGGGGCTCCCCCCCCGGGGGGGGGGGGCCGGCGCCCCCCCCGGGCCCCCCCCGGGGGGGAAACCGCCGGGGGGGGGGGCGGGGGGTGCGGGGCCCCCCGGGGGGCGCGCCCCCCGACACGGTTGACCGTGCGGCCGTCCTAACCGGCGTAGCCGGCCTCGAACAGCGCCTCGACCTCGTCGACGTTGTCAGCGGTGACCATCAGCGTTCCCGGGTCGATGACTGGCGGGTCGATGAAGCCGAACTTCACCTTGATGTACGCCGAGATCACGCCGTAGAACGTCTGCAGGAACGGCTGCTGGGTGAGGCTGAGCTGGACGTTGCCGTCCTTGACGCCCTGGATGACCGTCTGATCCAGGTTCCACATGACCAGCGGCACATCCGAGCCCGCATCGGCCTTGGCCTGGGCGGCGGGCGTGCCCGACGTGGTGTCCCACGTGACGATGCCCTGGGTGCCCGGGTTGGCGGCCAGGTAGGTCTTGATGACCTCGAAGTTCGGAGCCGGATCCAGGCCCGGCAGAGCCACGATGTCGAGATCGCTCTCGCTCCAGCCGGCGTCGGTGAAGACCTGGATGTAGGCGTTCTGGATCTCGAGGTGCTCCGGCGAGTCCGGCAGCGAGTTGAACAGCGCGAGCTGGTCGCCCGGGCTCACATGCTCGAGATACAGCTCGGCGCTGCGGCGGGCCGCGGCGGCCTTGTCGAGCCCGACCGGAGTTCCGGAGAGCCGGCGGACGCGGGGATCGTCGGAGTCCTTGCCCACGTAGTTGTTGTAGAACTGCACCTCGATGCCCTTGTCGAGGGCGTCGATGACCGCTTCCTCGTACTCGGCCGTGCGGTAGTCCACCAGGATGGCGTCCGGCTCGGCCGCAACGGCCGTCACGATGAACTCGTTGAC
>JAPPKQ010000225.1 GCA_028819945.1 bacterium
CAACCAGCTCCGACCGTTCGTTCCTCATCAGGGGAGGCATCGTGCTGCCGATGGAGGGCCGGCAGATGTACCACGACCCCGGCTCGGTCCTCGTGGTGGACGGCGCCATTGCCGCGGTCGGCGGCGTCGAGGAGGTGGACCGGCATCCGGCCGCTGAGCACGTGGCGGTCATCGACGCCGACCGCCACGCCGTGATGCCCGGTATCCACAACTGCCACCTGCATTCGGGCATGCTGCGCGGCACCGCCGAGTCGCTGGCGCTGTGGGAGTGGCTGGAGAACCACATCGACCCGGCGCACCGGGCGCTCACCCCCGAGATCGCCGAGGCGGCCTCCTGGATGGCCTACACCGAGGGCGTGCGCGGCGGCACCACCTCGGTTCTGGACATGTGGCGGCACATGGAGGGCTCGGCCCGGGCGGCCGAGACGATCGGCATCCGCGCCACGCTCGCCCCCTACACCGCCGACCTCTACGACTACTTCGAGACGCTGGAGACGAACCGGCGGCTGCTGGAGACGCACCGGGTGGCCGCCGGGGGTCGGGTGCGCACCTGGGTGGGACTGGAGCACATCTTCTACTGCTCCCCCGAGATGTTCCGCGGCGCCGCCGACCTGGCCGCCGAGTTCGACACGGGCATCCACACGCACTCCTCGGAGTCCATCTGGGAGGTGCAGGAGTGCCTGCGGCAGTTCGGCCGGCGCCCCATCGAGGAGTTCTACCAGCGCGGCATCCTGGGGCCCTCCACGGTGATCGCCCACGGCGTGTGGCTCGACGACCGGGAGGTGAAGATCCTGGCCGAGACCGGCACGTCGGTCACCCACTGCCCGTGCTCGAACATGAAGCTCTCCTCCGGGCCGGCCCGGGTGGGCTTCTACCGCAGCCAGGGCGTCACTGTGGCGCTGGGCACCGACGGCGAGAAGGAGAACAACAACCTGGACATGCTTGAGGAGATGAAGTTCGCCTCGCTGCTGGCGAAGGTCGCCACCCTCGACCCCACCGTCGGCGATCCGTGGGACATCCTCGACATGGCGACGCGCTCGGGCGCGGAGGCCCTGGGTCTCGGCGACGTGACGGGGACGCTGGAGGCGGGCAAGGACGCCGACATCGTGCTGGTGGACCTGCGCAGCCTGCACTTCGTGCCGCTGCTGGGCGGCGAGGACTTCAACGCGCCCGCGCACCTGGTGTTCAGCGCCTCGGCACGCGACGTGAGCGATGTCTGGGTGCAGGGCCGCCACCTGGTCGCCGGCGGCGAGGTGATCTCCGTGGACGTGGCATCGGTTGCCGAGCGCGCCCAGGCGGCCGCCGAGGAGCTGTTCGCCCGCCGCCGCGCCCTGCAGGGCGCCACCCCCAGCCCCGCCAGCACCCTCGGCAAGAACGCTTGAGCGCCGGCGGCGCGCCGGCTCCCACCCGGCGGCCCCGACATCGAGGCCACGCACCACTCGTAGCCTCGGGAGGATGCTGACCGCCTCGGGGCTGGCCAAGTCCTACGGCATCCGGAAGCTGTTCGCGGATGTCTCGCTGCAACTCGGCGAAGGGCGACGCGTCGCTCTCGTGGGCGGCAACGGCACCGGCAAGACGACGCTCCTGGAGATCCTCGTCGGCATCCGCGATCCCGACGCGGGCACCGTCACGAGGCCGCGCGGAACCGAGATCGGCTACCTGGCCCAAGACCTGGGCGACTCGGCCACCGGCACCGTGCGCGAGCAGGTCCTTGCCGGTGCGGGACCCGTCGCCCGACTCGCGGAGCAGTTGGAGGATCTCGAGCGCAGGCTCGCCGTGCCCGGCGAGGATCACGACACCGTGCTGGCCCACTACGGCGAGACCCAGGCCCGCTTCGAACAACTCGGCGGTTACGCCCTCGAGGCCGAGGTCAACAAGGTGCTGGCCGGCCTCGGCTTCGCCGCCGGCGACGCCGACCGGCAGGTGCGGCGACTCTCGGGAGGTTGGCGCATGCGGGTGGCTCTCGCCCGGCTGCTGATCGCCCGCCCCGATGTTCTCATCCTCGACGAGCCCACCAACCACCTCGACGTGGACTCGACGGCGTGGCTGGAGCAACGGCTGGTGGCCTGGCCGGCTGCGCTGCTCTTCGTGAGCCACGACCGCGACTTCATCGACACCGTGGCCAACAGGGTGATCGAACTCACCGAGGGCAGCACACTCGCCTACGTCGGCGGCTTCGCCGAGTTCGTCGTCGCCCGTGAGGAGCGTCTCTCAGGAATCGAGGCGGCCGCGGCCCGCCAGGCCCGCGATGTGGCCAAGGTGGAGCGCTTCATCGGGCGCTTCCGTTACAAGGCAACCAAGGCCAGGCAGGTGCAGAGCCGGGTCAAGACACTGGAGAAACTGGAGCGCATCGAAGCGCCCAGCCGTCGCGAGCTCGTCGCCCGCTTAGCCTTCGCCACCCCCCCCCCGTCTCCCCCGACGGTGGTCGAGCTCAGCGGGGCAACCGTCGGCTACGACGACGGCACCGAACCGGTCATCTCGAATGTGACCCTGGCCGTGGAGCGGGGCCAGACCGTCGCCCTCGTCGGCCCCAACGGAGCCGGCAAGACCACGCTGCTGCGCCTGATCCTCGGCGAGCTGACCCCCACCGCGGGGAGCGCCCAGATCGGCGGCAACGTGAAGGTGGCGACGTTCGAGCAGCATCAGGCCGACGAACTCGACGAGAACCTGCGGGCCATCGAGGTGCTGTCGGCGGGCATCGACTTCGGCAAGCGCAACGTGCGAACCATTCTCGGTGCCTTCGGTTTTCCCGGCGACGCCGCCGACCGGCGGGTGGGCGAGTTGTCCGGTGGGGAGCGCACCCGCCTGGCGCTGGCCCGCACCATGGTCGAGCCGGTGAACCTGCTCGTGCTCGACGAGCCCACCAACCATCTCGACCTGCCCAGCTGCGACGTGCTCGAGGATGCCCTGGTGGCCTATCCCGGCACAGTGCTGCTCGTCACCCACGACCGCCACCTGATCCGCTCGACGGCCGACGCCCTCATCGAAGTGCGCGGCGGGCGCGCCACCTGGCACCTCGGCGTGGACGAATCCGTGCTCGTCGCACCGCCGATCACCAGGACCGACAGCCCCGACCGTCCTGGCGGCAACGCCCGCAGCGAGCGGCGCAGAGCCGCCGCCCGCCGGCGAGAGGAGGCAGGCGAACTGCTGCGCCGGATCACCAAGCTGGAACGGGAGTGCGCAGCGGCTCACGCAGAGGTCGCCGACTTGAAGCACCGGCTCGCCGACCCCGAGCTCTACAGCCGCCACGAAGACGTGCGGGCCGTCGTGTCCGCCCACGAGGCGGCCGTCGAACGGGCCGCGAGCCTCCTCGCCCGCTGGGAGGCCGCGGTCGACGCGCTCGAAGAGCCACCCGGCGACGGCCCGCCGGCGTGATGGTCAGCCCGTCACGAGCGGGCGTACCGCCTCGGCGATGCGGCCGAGGCGTTCCTGTGCGTGACGGCGGGCCGCGGCGAGATCGTCGCCGGACACTCCCTGGACCGTCTCGACGTAGATCTTGAGCTTGGGTTCGGTGCCGCTGGGGCGGACGATCACCCGGTCGCCGCCCGCCAACCGGAAGGCCAGCATGTCGGTGGGCGGGAGCGGGCCCGCCGGCCCGGAATAGTCCACCACCTCTGCCACGGGATGCCCGGCGATCTCCGCCGGCGGGTTGGCCCGGAGCCGGCTCGTGGCAGCGGCGGGGCCGGCTGCGGCCTCGGCGGGAGGGAAGCGCAGCGTGACCTGGCCGGTGGCGTGCACGCCGTGGCGGCGGTGGAGGTCGTCGAGGCGTTCGAGCAGTGAGGATCCGGCTGCTCGCAGCTCGGTGGCCAGCTGCACCGCCAGGGCGGCGGCGCTGATGCCGTCCTTGTCGCGCACCGCGTCGCTGACCGCGTAGCCGAGCGCCTCCTCGTAGCCGAAAAGCAATCGCTCCGGGCGCCCGTCGGCGGCGCGGGCGATCCACTTGAACCCGGTGAGCGTCTCGACGCAGGCGGCGCCGGCCTCGGCCGCGATCGCCCGAAGCAGTTGCGACGACACCACAGTCCGGGCCACCGCCACGGGGTCGCCGGCAATGGCGACGTGGAGGGCACCACGGCGCAGCCGCGACGAGACCGCAGTCCTGGTCACCCCCACGGGCTCCCGTTCAGCTGCTGCGGCGCGACGGCGCAGAAGGCAGTCCGCCAGCAGCGCACCCAGCTCGTCGCCGGTGAGGCGTCGCCAGCCATCGGGAGTGGGCACGGCGACGGCCAGACGGTCGGCGTCGGGATCGTTGGCGATCACCAGGTCGGCGGCGGTCTCAGCGGCCAAGTCAAACGCGGCATCCAGCGCTCCCGGTTCCTCAGGGTTGGGGAACGTCACCGTCGGGAACGCACCATCGGGCTCGGCCTGGGAGGCGACCACCACCGGCGCGGGCAGGCCGAGCCGCTCGAAGAGCGCCACCAGCACCTCCGCCCCCACCCCGTGCAGCGGCGTGTACACCACCCGCAGCGCCGCGCCGGGCTGCGATGACAACCCAAGGCACCCGGTGATGTGCGCCAGGTACCGTTCGATCGCCTCGGGGCCGATCTCGATAACCGCCCCGCCGCCTGAGGGCGTCGGGGCGCCACGAGGCGGCAGCACGGCGGCCGACATGTGCGCCTCCACGGCGGCGTCGCCGGGCGGCACGATATGCGCACCGCCGGCGGGGTTGAGCTTTTTTCCGTTGTACTCCGGCGGGTTGTGGCTCGCCGTGATGACGATGCCCGCATCGGCTCCGAGGTC
>JAPPKQ010000221.1 GCA_028819945.1 bacterium
GGTCAGGAAGAAGTCGCTTTGCCCCGTGCCCGCCAACCGGCGCAGGTCGATGCCGCGGCGTTCGGCCACTGTCCAGAAGCAGGCCAGGGCGAACGGGGCGTGCTGGACGACGGCCCCGCCGGGGTGGGTGTAGATGTCCTGGATCGGGATGCCCTCGAGAATGGTCTCGTAGTCGCGTACGCCGATGATGACCGCCCCCGTCAGACCGACGTCCTCGCGGCGAGCTGCCACCTCGGGGTGGTCGACGTTGTAGAGGTGGTCCGCGGTGTTCCGGTCGTGCTCCATGATGATGCCGCCCTCGCCCTGCCGCAGCAGGAAGAGCAGGCGCTCGCGCTCGTCGGCGGGATTGCCGAAGCCGCTGAGCTGGAAGATGCGCCACGGCTTGGTGCGGTACATCCCCTCGTAGGCGCCGCGCAGGAAGGGCGCCCGCCCCGGCCCGGCCGCGAGGGCCTCCCGCGCCGAGGGGGGCACGTCATCGGGGCCGTAGTGGCCCTTGACGGGGATCCCCGAAGCGGTGCGGCGATCGTCGGTCACGTCGTCGTCCCTCGAGGATCTCAGGTGTTCGGCACGGCGATCTCACCGGACGGGAAGGCCACCACCGACCCGAAGTCGCCCGGACCGATCATCGTCGGCGACGTGTTGGCCAGCATGAGCAGGCCCCCCGCGCGCTCGATGGCGAAGTCCTCGAGCCGCTCGCCGGTGGCGGGACAGTCGAGTCGTGCCACCCATCCAGCCTCGATCGGGCGCCCCACCTCGGCGGTCGGGTAGCGGGACGTCAGCACGCCGACCTGCGACGGCAGGTAGAGGCTCACGTCCCCGTCGATGAGGGGGACGGTGCGCGGCCCGGTCGATCTCCCACCCAGCTGATCTCGGTAGCGCAGCACGTTCAGGCAGCCTTCCACACCGACACTCGGGTCGCCCAGCGCACCCCCTCCGAACTCCACCAGAGCGGCGGTGCCTCCGGTGTCCGCGATCGCCTCGCAGAGCTGGCCGGGTTGGGCGAAGTTGCAGACCACGGGGGTGTAGCCGAAGGATGCCGTGAACTCGGGGTTCCCGTAGTCGTAGGAGTACCAGAGGGCCATCGTCGGCGTCCCCGAGTGGAGGTCCACCACGCAGTCGGTGCGCTCGGTCAGGGTGCCGATGAGAGCCGCCGCCACCTGGTTGGTCAAGAACCCCGCCGGCGCGCCCGGGAACACCCTGTTCAGGTAGAGATGGTCGGGACTGATGCGGGTGCCTGCTTCCAGCGCAGGCGGGTTGGCGGCCGGACAGAGCACGACCGTGCCGCCGAGGTCCTCCGCCGTCTCGAGCCGCCGCAGCAGGCCCCACAGAGCCAGCACGCCCAGCGGCTTGTCGCCGAAGATCCCCGACACGAACGCCGTGGTGGGGCCGGGGCGTGAGCCTGTCACCTCGAGGAACCGGAGTCGCCAGGGTTCGCCGTCGGCACGCCGCCCCACCGGCACGTCCCAGGTGCGAACGGTCATGGCCGGTCCTGCAGCTGTGGGATCACGGAATCGCCGATCGAACTGATGGCGTCCAGGGTGGCGCCGAGCGAGGGTCCCTGGAAGTGGCGCAGCCGTAGGAGCATCTCCTCGGGGTTCAACGTGCGGCGCCACTCCCCGAGTTGCGCCAGCCATGTCTCGGTCGAACCGCAGAGCACGCGGTCGGGGAGGACGTGGTGGAGCTGCAGGTCGGCGGCGCTCCCCACCTCGGCGAGCCACGGATCGAAACGCTCGTCGTAGGCGTTGCCGCGCTCGAAGTACACCCGCGAGTAGCCGAGCACGTGAGGGCCGTAGGTGGCGCGGGCGGCCTCGTCGGTCTCGTCCAGCCACGCCTCCCGGAAGAGCACGATCCGGGGCTCCTTGCCGGCGGCCGCGCACTCGGCGCGGTAGACGTCGGCGAGATGGCTGATCCAGCGCCCGCTGCGAATGGGATCGGTGATCCATCCGTCGGCCATGCGCGCCGCCCGCCGCACGCCGGGGACGCTCCAGGCCCCGATGAACACCTCCAGATTGTCCGCGCCGAGCGCCGGATCTCGGCGGGGGACCGTGCCTTGCCACGGATCCGGGACCTCGATGAGATCGCCTGATCGGAATGCCTCGATGACCTGCATTCCGATGTCCATGCGGTCTTTGCGCTCGCTGAGGTCCACGCCGAACGGCTCGAAATCACCGCTGAAGTAGCCGACTCCGGTCGTGAGGCGGAAGCGTCCCGGGAACATGGCGTCCAGCACGGAGGCGTCCTCCGCCACCGTCACCGGATGATGGACCGGCAGGACGGTGACGCAGGTGCCGAACTTCATCTGCCGCGTCGCCGCCAGTCCGAGCGCGCAGAGCAGCATCGGGCTGGTCGTGTACGTGGTGTCGCCCGAGTGCTTCTCGCCGGTGTAGGCGCCGTACCAGCCGGCGTCCTCGGCGGCGCGGCACTCGCTGAGGAAGCCGTCCATGTCGAGACGGCGCTCGCCGCCTTCGAGTTTCTGGACGGCGGGGGCGATGCTGAACCTCATTGTCGGGTCGATGCGTCGAGGCTCTCAGACGGTCCAGTTCGTGGCGTTGAGCAGCGTGGCGCTGAGAGCGGCGACGTTGTAGGCCAGGTTCGAGACGTCCGAGCCGAACGCCTCGCGGTACCGGCCGGCGACTGCGTCGGGCGCACCGTCGGCGACGGCCTCCTCGACGGTCGCCCACTCGCTGAGGACGATCCAATCCGGCTGGGAGGACGGGAAGAGCGGGTGCTTGCCGTGCTGGCGCCCCACACGCCCGGCGATGAACCCCGGGCGATCGGCTTGGCGCGCCCCCACGCCGGCGCGGTACCAGGACAGGACACGGATCACGGCGTCGGCGGCGATGTGGAGGCGCAGCGTGGGCACGACCCGCGCGGTGGCGGCCCCCCGGCGCGACGGGCGGCTGCCGGCCTCCAGTGCGGACTCGGGGACACCCACGGTCAGCTCCTGGGAATAGGTCGTGTTGGAGTGGTTGCTGATCTTGTGCAGCACCTCGTTCACGAGTTGCGTGTCCCTGCGGCGCACGTCGACGTACGCCTCCGAGGAGAAGATCTCCAGGTGGGGCACCTCGTAGACGTTGCAGATGAATGGGCCGCCGACGACCGAGTGGTAGGCGTTGCAGCTGTGGAAGCCCGTGTTGATGAGGTCGGGCCCGTGGCGTGTGTCGTACCACTTCACGAACTCGTCGAGGTAGCCGTCCTCGACATCCATTCGAACGACGTACAGCAGGGGAAGCACCGCCGGGTGACGCTAGCAGCGCCGGCCGGCGGTCCTGCGGGCCATGCTAGGGTCCGAGCTTCGTGTGGCCGGAGCGTCTGCGTGCGGTGTGACCGTCCGGCCGAACCCGTGACGTAAAGGGGAGGATCATGCCTCATCGCCGATTGTTCAACCTCGTCGGATTGCTCGCTGTGGTAGCGCTCGCCGCCGCGGCCTGTGCAGCTGCGGACGAGGGAGCGTCCGAGGACGTTGACGCCGCGATGGGCGCGGTCGCGAGTGCGCAGGCCGACGCCTCGGCTGCACTCGCACAAGCCGCGGATGCTGCAGCGGAGGCGGACCTGGCTTTGGCGGCAGCCCAGGAGGCGGAGGCGGCAGCCCAACTGGCCCAGGCCACGGCCTCAGGCAATCAAGAAGCCGTTGCCGCGGCGGAGGCGGCACTGGCCGAGGCGCAGAGTGCTGTCGACGAGGCGCGGGCCGAGGCCGCGGCTGCACAGGAGGAGGCCAATCAAGCGCGTGCCGCAGCCGAAGCCGCCGAGGCGGCGGCGGCCCAGCCGGCTGAGGATCCGATCGTGGCCGAATCTCGGCGCATCACCGAGGCTGCGCTCGCCGGCATGGTCACGTCGCTGAAGGAGACGGGCAACACTCCCGCTGACGTCACGGGCCTGACGACCTGGGGCGGACCCTCCTCCACCCCGGCGCCGCCGAGCGGGGTCAGCATCGTCACCATCCCGTGCGCACCCGTGCCTCCGTGCTCGACCGTCAGCGACTTCGTCGACATGGTCGCCGCCGAGTTGGGCTGGGAGCACGAGATGATCGCCGGGGCAGGGACGCCGGAGAGTTACGTGGCGGCGTTCGACAGCGCCATCGCCAAGGGTCCTGACGTGATCCTGGGCGCGGCGGCGCCGGGAGCGCTCGTCGGCGACCGGCTCGACCTCGCCGCCGACGCCGGGATCATCACGATCTCACTGGCCGACCTCCCCGAGCCCGATCCGGACGCCCTCGCGGCCTACGACGCCTACGTGTCGCTGCGGAGTCCCCTGCTCGGCGCGCTGCAGGCGTTCGCCGTGATCGCCGACTCGGGCGGCACCGCCAACGTGAGCATGATCCGGGATGCCACGTTCCCGACCCTGGCCGCCACCGCCGACGAGGTGGAGCAGATCATGGCGCAGTGCACCGGCTGCTCGCTGCACATCCAGGACTGGCTCATCACCGACGCCTTCGATCCCGCCGCCGTGGACGGGATCATCAGCGGCATCCTCGCCCAGAACCCCGACGTCGAGTACCTGATCATGCCGTACTCGCTCGGTGACACAGCCGTCATCGAGTCGCTGCGCACCGCGGGCCGCTCCGACGTGAAGGTCCTGCACAAGGATCCCAACGACGAGGGACTCACGAACGTGATCAACGGCGGCGCCTGGCTGACGGCCGCCTCGTCGCTGGAGTGGCTGGCCTGGGCCGGCATCGACCAGGCCATCCGGGGCCTGACCGGCTCGCCGTACCTCGGTGCCCTGGAT
>JAPPKQ010000447.1 GCA_028819945.1 bacterium
GCTGAGCCCCAGATCCTCGCCGAGCGGGGTGAGCACCGGCGCCAGCGACGCCACGACCAGGCCGAAGGCGACGTACATCGCCCAGACGCCGGCGAGCAGGAGCCACCGGCGCCGGTCCGCCGCTGCGGTCACCGGGGCCGATTCCCTGGCGGCTGTGGCTGCTGCTGCCGGCTGATCGGCGGGCGGGCGATGCTCGCCCGGGGTGTCCCCGACGGTCGCGGGCCGGGGCTCGATGCCCTGCGGCGGGGTCCGCCCCCCGCCGTCGCCTTCCGTCAATAGCCCAGGAACGTGAGGGCGTTGCGGGTGAGTTGCTCCACGTCCAGGCCGGCGGCCTCCGCGGCGCCGACCGGGTCCTTGGCGGCCATGTCGAACGGGTAGTCCGAGCCCAGGGTCAGGCGCTCGGCGCCGGCCACCGAGGCCAGGAAGCGGAGGTGGTCGGCGCTGTGGGTGAGGTTGTCGGCCCAGATGCGGTCCCGGAAGACCTCGCTGGGGCGCCGGGCGCAGTCGGCGGAAACGTCGGGGCGGGCCCCCCAGCCGTGATCCCAGCGGCCCAGAACTCCGGGGGCGCAGCCGGCGCCGTGCAGGAACGCCAGCCGCAGCCCGTCGAGCTCGTCGGCGAGCCCCGACAGGATCACCCCTCCGATGGCGGCGGCCGACTCGGTGGGGTTGCCGAGCAGGTTGATGAGGTAGTGATGGCCCAGGCCCGGGCCGGGCAGCTGCATGGGGTGGACGATCATGCACATCCCGAGCCGGTGGGCCTCGATGAGGACGCTCCGCAGCGGATCGGTCTCGAAGGAGACCCCGCCCACGAGCGGCGGCACCGTGACGCCGCGGACCCAGTCGATCTCCGCCAGGCGGCGCAACTCCGCGATCGCCGCGTCCAGGTCGGCCAGCGGCAGCGAGCCGAGGCCCCGCAGGCGGTCGGGTGCCTGCTCGCACATTGCCACCAGCCCGTCGTTCACCGACGAGACGAAGGCCGCGGCCCGGTCGGCGGGAGCATCCAGGGCGAACGTGAACGGCGGCGGCGACATGGCCCGCACGGCCAGGCCGTACGTGTCCATGTCCTCGACGATCATGCCCATGTCGTACATCGTCACCGTGCGGATGGAGAGCGACAGGTTGCCCAGGTGCAGTTCGCCGTTCACTTCCCGCAACTGCAACTCGCCGGTGGCGGTGGGGATGGCGAGGCAGTTCTCGGGCAGCACGTGCGCGTGGATGTCGATGGGTCCGGACCGCATGGCTCTCCCCCGGATGGGCGACACAATCCCGCACAAGCTAGCGGCCGCCCGCTGCCTGAACCGGCCTCCACGTACAAGGCGGCGGCCAAGTCGCTACGGCCAGCGCTTCTCCAATCGGTTCGGCAGGATCGCGTAGGCGTACGGCCCGCGGGTTTCTGCGCGGCGAAGGATGGCGTCCCAATTGTCCATCAGTCGTCTGACAATCCAGCGCCTGCCATGCTGGAGTTGGGAATCAGGAAAAGCCGGAGGGTGGTGGCGTCCAGCGCGTGTGCATGATCGCGCGGGATTTGGTTGTCCTTGCTGATTGCGGCCCAACCCTCTCGGCCTGCGCGCCGTATCCAGTCGGAGTCCGGGAGGCGCAGATCTAGACCGTCGGGGTACACATCGGCCATGGCCAATGCCTCGTAGCCCCTCGCGCGTATCGCGCCGGCGATCATGTGGCGCCCTAACCCGCGGTCAAGGAAGAAGACCGGCCTCTTCGGATCAGGCTGCTCTTGCTGCGGGCCAGATCGCATGGAGGGATTCGGCGATGTCGTCGATCGGAACCTCGTAGTCGGCGGCGACCGATTCCATGGGCTCGCCTCCCGCGATCCGTGAGTGCACGGCTGAGAGTGGGGCACCCCCGTGCATGAACACCGGGTCACCTCCTGCCACGTCGGCAACCACCCGAAGCAATGGACGCTCCGTGACAGGCAGGATCAGTTCAGTGGCCCAGTCGTCGCCGAAGGTGATGCGCGTCAAGTACTGCTGGATGACCTCGTGAAAGACCCGCTGACCCGAACTCACCACAGTCAACAGGCGCAACTGGAGGTCATTCTCGCTGGCGGCGTAGTCGTACAGGACGTCTGCGCCGTCGCTGAAGAGCTTCGTCGAAGCCAGCGCATGTTCGAGTTCACCTTGGTTGACCAAGACCTCAAGAGCTCGGCGGATTCGCTGCAGGGGAAGGCCGGTCTGTCGGAATGCTTGCACGACGGCGGCTTCCACGAGTCCGATGAAGGGGATTGCCCGCCGGTCACCGTCGGCCGTCCCCAGCGAGGTGATCGCTGGGCCTTGCCTGACGATCGGCTGTCCCGGAGGTCGCCTCTCGTAGCCGCGTGCCCACGTCTCCAATGTCGAAGGGGGCATGCCGACGTAGCGGGCAGCTCCGGTCACTGTGTATAGGCGCCTGTCGAACCGGGGGTCGCTCACGGTCCAACCTCCTGCTCGCCTCATAGTTCATCGTAGACAGGCCGGTGGCTCCAGCCTGGGACAGCCTTCCGACGACCTGCCGTTTACGAGGGAATTTGCGGGCGAATGAAGAGCAGCTCCGCCGGCCCGGCAGCGAATCCCCAGGTCAGCTAGCCCCGGCAACCGCTGGAGCCCGGATCGGGGTTGGGGCGGCGGGGTGGGGCGAAGAAGTCGTTCTCGTTGTCGGCGAGTTGCTTGCGCTTTCGCATGATCGCCCTGCGCTCGGCTTCCAGGAACAGGTACCGCTGAACGTCCTCCGGAGTGTCGTCGTCCATGAACATGCTCATCGCCGTCGGATCGCGGCACAACTCCCCGCGGATGTCATCCTTGCTGACGGCCCCGGCCACGTCGCGGCCTGCCCGGCGGCGCTCCAATCTCCGCCGGTACCAGCTGTTCCTCATGGCCGGGACGAGCAGGCCCAGGCCGAAACTCGCAAGCCCCAACCACGCAAACATCGCGATCATCGCCGGCTGCGCCACAGCACTCGCCTCCTGAATGACTCGACGATCGTCACCTCGACGACCGGTCACACTATTAGTTATGTTTCAATATATTTCAAAGATCTCTGATTGCAAACCCCGGACGCTCAGCCGATCTCAGCAGCCGGTGGCCGCCATGAGTGCCCGGCAAGCATCGGCCATGCGCCCCGGCGAGAGTGTCGTGGATGGCTCACAACTAGGGTCGCGCGATGCTCGTCGGTGAGTCGGACGGACCGGCCGCGAACGGTCCGGAGACGGGGCGGGTCTTGCGCTGGGCGGTGGTGGCTGCGGTGGGGCTGGCGCTGGGGCTGATGCTGTGGGGGGTTCTGCGGGAGTCGACCCCGGTCGGGTCGTTCGTGACGGTGACGGCGGTCGGTTGCAGCGGCCGGGCGCACGCCAGCGGGTTCGCCGTGGCGGACGACCTCGTTGTGACGGCCGCGCACCCGGTCGCCGGGCGCCGCCGGGTTGCGGTCACCGACACCGCCGGGCGCAGCCGGAACGGCTTCGTGGTGGCGCTCGATCCGGCGCTCGACGTGGCTGCGGTGCGCGTGCCGGGGCTGGGGGCCGAGCCGGTCAGCCTGGCCGACGGCGACGACGCCGCGCTGGCGCCGGCGGGCGGCAGCGGCGTCGTGGCGGCGATGAGCGACCCCGGGGTGCTCACGCGCAAGCCCGTCGAGGTGATTCGCCGCGTCCGGACGAACATCGAGGACGTGTACCGCACCGCACGGGTCTCCCGCCGCGGTTTGGAGTTGAGCTTCGACGGCGGTTACGGGGACTCGGGGGCCGCCGTGCTGAACGGCGACGGCACCGTCGTGGGCATGGTCTTCGCCACGTCGCGCTTCCGGGAGGAAGTGGGCTACGCCGTGCGGGCCGTCGAGGTCCGGGGCCTGCTGTCGCAGGTGTCCGAACTGCCCCAGCGCACCGCCTGCCCCTGAGGTGGGCGCTCAGCGGCCGTCGAGCAGGAAACGGAGTTGCTCGTGGTCGGGGCCGCGGTTGCGCCCGTCCAGGGGGACGTAACCGGGCACGTCGTCGTGGCGGGTGTCGAGGTAGATCTTGGCCTCCGGCGGACCGCAGAACGGCCGGTGGCTCCAGCGGATCTCCACGTGGCCGTGCACCTCGCCCGGCCGCCCGCCGGTGCGCTCGCGGTAGCGGGCGCTCCAGTTCACCCGCGGCTGCCCGCGCCCGTCCGGCGCCACCTTCAACGACCGGAACTCGAAGGTCTGCCGCCATTCCCAGGGTGTCATGACCCGGAGCCGCATCGTCCGATGGCGGTCGATGCCCAGGATGTAGTACGTCGCCGAGTAGATGCGCAGCAACCGCCACAGCATGCGTTCCTGCTGGGCGGGCTCCCGCAGAGCCTCCTGCCACCGCTCGGCAGACGTCCTGCTGACGACGCCGATGAGTTCGTCGTACTGGGCCCGCAGTTCGCTGGGCATGCCGCGCCCGCCGCGCTCCCGGAAGGCGGAGCGGAGTTGGGCGCGCTGGGTGGACTCCATCCATCCGGGCGAGTCGGGCATGCCCTCGAGGTCGAGCAGTTCCAGGGTGCTGCGGTAGAGCGCCGAGTGCTGCCGCTGCGCCAATTCCGCGAACCAGTCCGGGTGGGTGGCTTGCGAGGACGGGGCGAGGATGTCGTCGAACAGCCGCGCCGGTGCCGTGTTGTGCAGTATCTGCGAGAGGTACTTGCAACTGATCATGTACACCCGGTCGATGAGCAGGTCGGCGGGGACGGCCTGGTCTCCGGGAATCCGCCGGTCCCCGC
>JAPPKQ010000267.1 GCA_028819945.1 bacterium
GGCGCCAGGCGATGCGGCGAGGTCGGCGGCGGGCCGCGAGGGGCCGGGCGGGGAGTCGCCGGGCCCGCCCGGCGCGTCTGCGGCGAGGTCGGCGGCGACGTCCGTTGCCGCCTCGGCTTCTGCTGCGAGGCGTTGGGTAACCGTGCTCGGCACCTCGACGATGCGACGACGCAGCTCCTCGGGTTCCACGTCCACCAACTCGATGCCGGTGGCCCGCCGCAGCGCCCCGGCGTCGGTGTCGACACACGCGTAGCCGGGCGGGGGATGGCCGACACGGGCGATCCGTGCCCGCCGCAGCGCACTCGCCGTCGCAGCCACCTGCACGGCTCGGGCGACGCGCCCATGGGAGGGCGCGTCGTCGATCGCGCCGACGACGATCTCGTGCGGCCGGCCCGAGCGGGCCAGCATGTTGGTGAGTTGCGGGGTGCCGACAGCGGTTCCGGCGGAGGTGATGTCCGAGGCGTCGAAGCCCGCCCGGATGTTGCGGGAGCGTTGCACCGACCAGACGACCACCGGGACGCCCGGGAAGCGGTCGAGGAACGCCAGGCCGTGCGTGGACGGCGCCGCCATGCAGATGACCACGACGATCACGTCGAGGTCACCGGCGACGCCGTCGGCCAGCTCGTCGCCCGCCTCCGGCGAGTCCAGCAGGCCCTGGCAGGCCACCTCAAGCCCCTCGCCGCCCGCCTCGGTCGGGTCGTTCTCGGGGATGTACCGGTGCTGCTGGGCCGCAAGCGCGGCACCGAGTGCAGCGACAGCGTCGGCCAGCAGCGACCGGCGATCCTCCCGGAGGGCTGCGCCTCCGGCGCTCGCCTCCCAGAACGTCCAGTAGGGCGAAACGACCGCGGCGCGCACCGGCGCAGACGGGTTCATCGGCCGCCGGAGAGCGCGCCGGGTCGCCCACCGGAGGTCGAGATCGGACCGCCGGCCAGTGGATTCCGGCCCCGGATCAAGTCCGGGGCAGGCTCTTCGCCGGAATGACGGATGCGGGGCTCGGTAGGGCCACTCAGCATGCGCCGAGGCTAGCTGTGAGCGGGTGGGGGAGAGTGCCTCCGCTCGGCGCGCTTGACGGGTCCGCTGCGGTTCGTCTGCGGGAGTGGCGGTTGGGTATAGTCGCCGGGCACGTTGGCGCCGGACTGTGGGTTCGGGCGCGGGATGGGAGCCGGGGAGGCTGGACGGATGGGCGCAGGCGAGAAGACCAGGATCGAGTTCTCCGAGATGCTCGGCAGGCGGGTGCGCATCGGCTCGTGGCAGGACCAGACGATCGGCACCTACCGGAAGATCGCCGATGCCGTCCGGGAGGGCGACTGGGACCACGCCGCCGACCTGGCCGACTACTTCGTGGACGAGGCCAACGTCTGCTTCACCCTGTACCGGCAGTGGGTGAACGACCTTCGGGGCTTCCTGGCCGATGCGGGCATGGGCGCCGAGGAGCTGGCCGCGGTGGACGCGGAGGTGCAGTCGAAGCTCACCACGCCCGAGGGCGAGCCCTGGAACGCCCACCGTCACTGGGACTCCTTCCGCACCCACCAGCGCAACCTGCTGAAGCACATCTACCGCGCCGAGACCGATGAGGCGCTGGAGACCCTGGACGTCATGAAGGACGTGTGGCGTCAGACCCATGACCGCGACGTTGACCACACCTACGGGCTGATGTCGGCCATCCAGGACCGCCACGGCGCCGCTGGCATCGCCGACATGTACGAGCGGGTGCTGCTGCCGCTGTTCAGCTGGCGCTACCAGAAGTTCGACATCGACTCGCACCCGTGGGACGAGGCGCTGGAGACCTTGCTGACGGTGTCGTGTGAGGCCATGCGCGGCCACCTCGTCGGCCCCGAACGCACCGGCGACATGGAGCTGATCGAGGAGGAGGATCGCTGGGTCATCCGCTTCGACCCGTGCGGCTCGGGCGGGCGGATCATCCGCGGCGACTGGGAGGAGGGCACGCCCGCACGCATGGAGCCCCCTTACAACTGGGCCGTCTCGGAGGAGCCCGCCTCCTGGAACCACTACACCAAGGGCGTCTGCCTCTACTGCGCCCACTGCATCGTGCTGAACGAGGAGATGCCGATGGACCGCTTCGGCTACCCCACCAGGGTGATCGACCCGCCGGTCTACCCGGACACGAACCGTGACCCCGAGGTTCGCCAGCGCTGCCAGTGGACCATGTACAAGGACCCCACGACGGTGCCCGAGGAGGCCTACGAGCGCGTCGGGCGCACCAAGCCCGCCGTGTTCGGCTCGTCGCACTTCGACGCAGGCGAGCTGCCCGACGCCGGCGCGCTCGGCCTGCCGGGCATCGGCTGAGGAGCGCGCCGTGCAGGCAGCGGTCCTGCAGCGCTACAACTCGCCGCTGGAGATCATCGAGCGGTCCGACCTGAGACCCCCGGCGGGGTGGATCCTCGTGGACGTGCGGGCCTGCGGGGTCTGCGGCAGCGACGTGTTCCTGCGCAAGGGCGGCTTCAACTCGACGCTGCCGATCACCCCCGGCCACGAGGCCTCCGGCGTGGTGGCCGAGCTCGGCGAGGGGGTCGACCCGTCGGTGGCGCCGCCCGGCACCCCGGTGGCGCTGTATTACATCGACCACTGCGGCGCCTGCCGGATGTGCAGCGCCGGGCGCGTCAACATGTGCCTCAGCGTGCGCCGCATGGGCGTCGAATACGACGGTGCCTTCGCCGGCCAGGTGCTGGTGCCCGAACGCAACGTCATCCCGGTGCTGCCCAGCGACGACCCGGCCGCGGTGGCGGTGCTGACCGACGCCGTGGCCACTCCGTACCACGGGCTGGTGCGGATCGCCAAGGTGCAGCCCGGCGAGACCGTGGTGGTCTTCGGCGTGGGCGGCATCGGCTCCAACGCCGTGCAGTTGGCGGCGCACCTGGGCTGCACGGTGATCGCCGTCAGCCGCTCCGACGCCAAGCTGGAGCTGGCCGAGCGCCTGGGGGCGCACCACGTCGTGCGCGGCGGCGACGGCGTCG
Source organism: bacterium (assembly GCA_028819945.1). Taxonomy (GTDB): domain Bacteria; phylum Actinomycetota; class Acidimicrobiia; order Acidimicrobiales; family CATQHL01; genus VXNF01. The sequence goes on from JAPPKQ010000267.1 coordinate 2,976, forward strand.
CCGAGCGGGTGCGGGCGCTGTGCGGACCCGGCGGCCCCGAGGTGGTGGTGCAGACCGTGGGCTCGGCGACAGTGGACCGCCAGGCCATCGACACCTCCGGCATCGGCTCGCGGGTGATCCTGATCGGCACCACTGTCGAGGGATTCGAGCTGCGCGCCACCGACCTGGTGTGGCGCGAGTCCAGCGTGTGGGGGTCGCGGGGCTTCACGCCAACCGACATCCGCGACGTGCTGGAGCTGCACCGCTCCGGCGCGGTCACCACCGACCATCTGCTGCTGCACCGCCGCCCGCTGGCGGAGGCCAACGAGGCGCTGGAGGACCTCGCAGCCGGGCGGGTGCTGCGCTCGGTGCTGACGTTCGGCGAGGGCTGGTAGGAGGCCGCCCGGCAGCGCGCCGGGAGATAACAGAGGAGGACGACGCATGCCGCTGCATCCACAGGCCACCGCGGTGCTGAAGAGGATGGAGGAGGACGGTTTCAGACTGTCGCCGGAGATGACCCCCACCGAGATGCGCGGGCACACCATCCAGTCCCAGCAGGAGGCGGGTCCCGCCGAGGTCGGGCGTGTCGCCGACCGGATCATCAGGGGACCCGACGGCAACGACCTGCCGCTCCGCATCTTCTGGCCCCACGGTGCCGGCGACGGCGACCGATTGCCCGGCGTGGTCGTGTACTTCCACGGCGGGGGCTGGGTGATCGGCAGCATCGAGACGCACGAGCCGCAAGTGCGCTCGATGGTGAACCGCACGGGGCTGGTCTACGTCTCGGTGGAGTACCGGCTGGCGCCGGAGGATCCGTTCCCGGCCGCCGTCGAGGACTGCTACGAGGCCACCTGCTGGGTGGCCGCCAACGCCGCCGAACTGGGGGTGGATCCGGCACGCCTGGCCGTGGCGGGTGACTCGGCGGGCGGGAACCTGGCGGCGGTGACGGCCATGGCGGCCCGCGACCGGGGCGGCCCCCCGATCGCCTTCCAGTTCCTCGTCTATCCGTGCTGCGACATGGATCCCGACGCCTGGTGGTCCATGGCCGCCAACGCCGACGGACCGCTGCTCACGCGCGCGATCATGGTGTGGTTCTACGACCACTACACCGGCGACGCCGACCGGACCGACCCTTACATGTCGCCCGTGCACGCCGCCAGTCACGCCGACCTGCCGCCCGGTCTCATCATCACCGCCGAGTACGACGTGCTGTGCGACGAGGCGGAGGCCTACGCGGCGCAACTGGCGGCTGCCGGCTGCGACGTGACCTGCTCACGCTACGACGGCATGTTCCACGGGTTCTTCGGCTTCGACTCTGATATGGACGCCGCCGAGGCGGCCCAGCAGGAAGCGGCAGCAGCCCTCAGAGCCGCCCTCGCCTAGCCGCGGCGGCACCGGGCGATCCGGGCGGGCTTGCTGGCTGAGCGCGCCGGGCGTTCCGGGCGGGGACCGGGCGAGTCCGTCTCCGTTCCCCGCCAAGACGGAGCGGAGCGCGCCGTCCGAGAGCTCGCCCTTGATGCAGCCCGCGGCAACTCGGGAGAGCCGTCGCGGCTCTTATTATAGTATTCGGGAGTTTGCTACAATAAGAGACTGACTGATTGACGAACGGAGGGGTGCCTAATGACGACACGTGCGGGGCGGTATCAGCGGCAGAGGCTTGGCTACGACGCCTTCATCCCTGAGCCGCGGCCACTCCTGCGCCGGAACGAGCGCAGCGCCGGTG
>JAPPKQ010000094.1 GCA_028819945.1 bacterium
TACGGGCGTTCGCTTGCTCGCACGGGCTTCGCCCTACTCGCTCGCAAGTCGAACGCCCGCATCGCCCGCCTGTCCGCTCGTTCCCGTCGCCTGCATCCGCCGCCTGGCGGCCGGGTCGTGAGCGCGATCCTGTGGTTGCGATTGCGTTCAGTGTCGCAGTATGGTTGCTATATGGCTGCAATTGAGGATTTTTCAGATGATTTCCCGCAATATTTGGCGAACACCGCGCGTGAGTTGGCGGAGTCGTCAAAGCGCTCCCTGAGAAAGCTGGAGGAAGAGAGAGTCATCATCGTCGGCCTCCAGCGACGTACGGAGCTGGCCGCACAGGCTCTGTGCAAGTCCGCGTCCGCGCTGAGCGACATCTCCGACGGCCTCCACGATGCCTCTCGCGGGCTCCGCGATGCCTCTCGCGGACTCCGCGACGCCTGTGGCGATCTACGCGACTACTCCGAGACGTCCTGCGATGACATGAACCGCGCCATCGAGGCCCTGAACCAGTCCCGTGAGGAGTCCAAGGACGACATGAGGCGCATGGCAGAGATGAGCGACCTGCTGGCGGCCTTCTTGTCGGCGTCCCAGACCGAGGAGCCCGAGCCGGAAGACGAGGACCCGGAGCCGGAGCCGGAAGACGAGGACCCCGAGTAGCCAGGGAAGCCGGGGGCTCTCAGCGAGGAATGGTCCGGCGGGCGTGGAGCGCGGCGCCGATGATGCCGCTGTCGGCGCCGTGGGCGGCCAAGACCGTCGGAGGGGGTTCTCGCAGCGCTTCTATGAGTGCGGTGATTCTCGGGTTGATTTCGTCGAGGAGCACCTGGCCGGCGGTGGACACGCCGCCGCCCACCACCACGATCTCGGGATCCTGCAAGCAGACCGCGGTGGCGATGCCTTGGGCGAGCGCGTCCATGGCCTCGGACCAGACTTGGACTGCTGCCGGGTCGCCGTGTCCGGCCGCGGCCACGATCTGCTCCGCGGCCAGGGTCCGTCCGGCTATGCGATGGTAGGCGTCGGACATGGAGCGTCCCGACGCCACCGACTCAAGCCAGCGGGCACCGTCGCCGACCGGTATGAAGCCCATCTCGCCTGCGAGGCCGGTGTGGCCGCGGTCGGTGCCAGCTTCGGTGAACAGACGGCTGGCAATGCCGGTGCCGACCGAGACGTAGAGCATCGATCCGGCGCCGACACCCGCGCCTGTCTCCCACTCGGCCAGCGCGGCCAGGTACACGTCGTGCTCCAGGGCGACCGGGAGCCCGTGGGCACCGCGGACTGCGGCGAGCACGTCGACGTCGTGCCAGCCCAGGCCCGCGCCGCGCACAGCGATGCCCGCCGTGGCGTCCACGATGCCCGCGCAGGCGATGCCGGCGCCGCGAAGTTCGAGTCGGGTGGTCGCGGCCAGTTCGCCGATCGTGTCGCGGATCTCGGTCAGCACCTCGGCGGCCGGGCAGTCTTTGCCGGTCACGCCGCGGTGCACCGGTCCCAGGGCGGCACCGTCGAATATCGCGGCCTTGAAGGTGGTTCCGCCGATGTCCACCCCGATCGCGGCCGGTGTGGCGGCATCGGCGCTGGATCCACGGCGGGCGTTCGTTGCCGGCCGGGCGACGGTCGCGGCCTCGGAGCGTCGCCAGGCGAGCTCGCCCGCGACGAAGGTGGCGACGGGGCGCAGTTGCCAGTCGACGACGGCGATGTCGGCCTGGCGGCCGGGATCGAGCCTTCCGCGTTCGGCGTCGCCGAGCAGGTCGGCCGGGTTCGCCGACGTAACCGCGGCCAGCTCGTCCCAGGAGGCATCCGTGAGCCGCCGCAGCCGGCTGGCGGCGTCGGGCATGGTCAGCAGCGCTCCGGCAAGGTGCCCGCGGTCGTCTCGGGGCGCGCCGTCGCAGTCGACCTCGATGTCGCCGATGCGGTGAGTGCCCGCCTCGGCGCCCATGCCGGCCATGGCGTCGGTGACCAGGACAGTGCGCCCGGGTCCGGCCAGGCGCCAGATCAGCCGGATCATGTCGTCGGCTAGGTGGTGGCCGTCGGCGATCACCGAGACGTAGGCACCGGCGCGCAGCAGCGCGGCGCCGGCCGCGCCCAACTCCCGATGGTGCATCGGGCCCATCCCGTTGAAGAGGTGAGTGAAGGCCGACGCCCCTGCCTCCAGAGCCTCGACGGTCTGTGCCGCGGTGGCCTCCGTGTGGCCCAGCGACACCGCGACTCCGGCCGCCACGAGCCGTTCGATGGAGCGGGTTGCGTTGGCGGTCTCGGGCGCGATCGTGACGAGGGCCACCGCGTCGGCGACCGCTGCCAGCTCGTCGGCCAGAGGGGCCGCGTCGTCGATGAGCCGGGCTCGGGGGTGGGCCCCGGCGCGGCTCGGCGACAGGGCGGGGCCCTCGATGTGCACACCCAGCGGTGTGGCGCCCGCGTAGCCGTCGGGTCGAGCCCTGAGGGACGCGTAGGCCGCCTTCCGCCGATGCGCCTCCGAGGTGATCACGGTGGGAAGGAACGCGGTGACGCCTTGGCGCGGCAGCTGCTCCCCGATCGTCCACAGCGTCTCGGGGCGGCTGGTTATGTCGTGGCCGAAGGCCCCGTTCAGCTGAAGGTCGATGAAGCCGGGCAGGGCTATGTGCGGGAGCAGGTCCAAGTCGGCCCCGGAAGCCCGTCCGGGGCTGCAGGGCTCCACACCGGCGATCCGGCCGGCCTCCAGCGTGAGGAGGCCGCGGTACACCCCTCCTCGTCCGTTGGGCAACAGGACGAGGACTCGCACGCCGTCCGGACCTCCCCGCCTCTAGGCGCCCGACTCGAAGGCGTCGACCACCGCGAGGTAGTTGTCGCCGACGGCTCGGCGGGTCTCGTCGGCGGTGGCGTCGCCCCGCACCAGCGCCGCAACCGGTCCCCACCAGATCGAGCGCCCGACCGCGAAGCCCCGGAAGCGCTCGCTGGCGGCGCGGCACGAGAACATCCGGCCGAGCTCGGAGATGGACTCGCCCCCGCCCAGCAGGAGTAGGGATGCATCGTTGCGGGCGGCACCCACCATGCCGGCCAGGGTCGCCGCAGCCTCGGCGTCGGCGTGTCCCTCGATCTTCCAGACCTCCGGCGTGATGCCCGATTCCAGAATGGCCCGGACTGCCTCGAGCTGGACCCGGGGGTCCGCTCCGGCACCGGTGTCGCGGTCGCCCGGCGTGGGCGGGACCAGCAGCTCCAGGAGCAGGCTCGCCCCGGCGCCGGCGACGACCTCGTCGAGCGTCCGCAGTACGTCGATCTGTTGCCGGTGGGTCTCAGCCGGGGCGTCGGCGCTCCAGCGGATCAGCACCTTGCCGAATCGCGCCCCGGAGCCTCGCAGCTCGTCGTGCAGCACGCTCGGCTCGGCGTCTGGCCGTAGCGTCGCCTGCCCCGACGCCTCGATGGCGACGGCCACCGCAACCCGGGCGGCCCGCGCCCGGGCGACGATGTGCGAATGCCCGCGGTCGATCAGGATGCCGGTGTCGCCGCGATCGTTGAAGCGGGGCAGGACCCTTTCGATCCCCTCCCAGATCAACAGCTTTAGCCGGGCCATGGACCCGGCGTCGCCGGGGGCGTCCAACTGCGCCAGAGAGCGTTCGAGGCTGCCGCGGTGGTCGAACGCGACGACGTAGCGCGGCGCCGCCGAGCCAAGTGACCAGAATTGATCATCTATGCTCATATATGGTCGAATGCTACCGATGGACTGAGGACCAGCCATGCGACTGGCGTGCATCTGCCCCAGCCCGGCTCTGGACCACACCATGGTCGTGCCGAGCCTCGCTGTCGACGGGGCTGTGCGGGCCTCGGCCAGCCTGACCACCGCAGGCGGCAAGGCCGCCAACGTCGCCCGGTTCGCGCGGGGCTTCGGTGCGCAGGTCACGCTCGTCGCCCTGCTCGGCGAGCACGGTGCCGACTTGTACTCGGCGTTGGCGGCCCGCGACGGCCTGGAGCTGGCCGCGGTCGTCGTGCCGGGACTGGCGGTGCGGGTGTGCCCGGTGTTGGTGGACCCGGCCGGCGGGACCGTACTGCTCGTCTCGGACTGCCCGCCCGCGGTGGACGAGGCGGTCTGGTCGAAGTTCGTGGAGCGTTCGGCTAGCGCCGCGGCCGCGGCCGATGTCGCCTGCGTCTCAGGCAGCTTCCCGTGGGTCCCCGGCATCGACCCGGCCTCGTCGCTGCTGGAGGCGCTCGGCACTTCTACTCCCGTGTGGGTGGACACGTCGGGCCCCGCCCTGGCGGCGGCGTGGCCGGCGCCGGGCGTGGCCCTGAAGGTGAACCTCGAGGAGGCCAGCGAGCTGCTGGGCAGGGGAGATCGGAATGAGTCAGAGACGCGCGATCGGACCGTCGCGGCTGCCTCGGCCCTGGGCGGGGGGTGCGACGTGGTAGTCACCGCCGGCCGCGCCGGCGCGGCGTCCGCGACCGAGGCCGGTCTGCGCTGGCAGGACGCGCCCGTCGTCGAGGCCAGGAACGCCACAGCCAGTGGGGATGCCTTCATGGCTGCATACCTGTGCGCTGGCCGCGGAGAGCTCGCCGAGGCGCGAGATCCGCTGCGGGCCGGAGTCGCAGCCGGCGCGGCCAACGCCGGCGCGTGGTGGCCGGCCGCACCGACGGCGTCGGTTCTCGGCCTGCTGTCGACCATGGGCCAGGGACTCCAGATG
>JAPPKQ010000380.1 GCA_028819945.1 bacterium
CTGCGCGGGCCCACCGGTCCGATCTCACCGGCGCAGAACATCCCGGCCAGCGGCGCCGGGGCAATGGCGCCGGCCACGACCGAGGCGTCCTGATCGGCGACCTCGAAGAGACGCCGGCCCCTGCCGTTGCAGGTGAACAGCAGGGCGCCCTCGGCGCGCCGCCCCGCCATCAGACCCCGAAGATCCTGGCGCGCGCTTGCGGCGTCGCGGACCTGGAACTGCACCGTGGTGCCGGTCTCGACCACATCGCCCACCGCCAGGGCGCGGGAGCGTCGCTCCAGCCCCAACACGCCGCGCACCAGGAAGTCGCCCCTGCCGAAGTCCAGCTTGTGCTCGTTCACCACGATGCCGATATGCAGACCGCGCTGCACGAGGGCGCGTTCGGAGGCGTCGAGACCCTCCACGATCTCCTGCAGGCGTTCCAGGGCCGGACGGCCACCCAACTCGTGGATCAGGTTGCGCTCACCGCGGGTCACCACGTAGGGCTGGCCGATCGGTCGGCAACCCTGGGACACCACGGTCTCGACCCCCGCCTCGGATCCGAGGAGCAGGCCGACGGCCCCGTCGTCGAAGACCTCGCCGTCGAGCACCAGCCGGTTCCCTCCCGCCGACCCCGACGCCGAGGCCAGCCCGCCGATGGCGCGCACCTGGGGGAATCCGGTCCCGAGCTGCTCCAGCAGGCGGTCGGCGGGACAGCTGAACGGATCGGCCAGCAGCAGCAGGGTCTGCGGCTGCTCGTCGAGCGGCGGCAGGTCGTCGGTCGGCGAGTGATCGGCGCTGAGCGCCGGGTTCAGCCGCACCGGCACGGCGGCGCCGAGGGGAGCGGTCCAGGCCGCCACCGCGGGCGTCTCCTCCAACTCCCGGCCCTCGGCGATCACCGAGACCGCGCCGGCGCCCAGAACGACCTCCGGTGCGAGCCGGTCGGCGAGGGTTGCGGCCAGGAGGTCCATGGCATCGAGGTGCGCCGAGGTGGCGAAGAACACCAGCGCGGCGGGCCTCTCGGAATCCAACGCCTCCGCCAGGCCGTCGGCCACGGCGGCAGCCGCATCCGCCGTGGACTCCGCCTCCGAGAGAGCCACCGCGAAGCTCATCGAACCGGCGACCGTGGGGCCGGGCTCACGTGCCCGCCACCGCCGGCGGGAGCAGCGTGTAGGGGACCACCGTGCTGGGGCCGTCGCCGAGGCGGCAGTGCGCCTCCACGGTCGCGTAGTCCTCGAACTGCAATTCGGCGCGCACGAGCCGGAAGCTGAACTTCCCGGGCTCCACCTGCAGGTACTGCACGTTGCGGGCGATCTGGGAGCCGTCGCGGGTGTAGACCACCTCGAGCACGCCGTTGCCGTCGCTGTCGGTGGGGCACCGCACGATCACCACGAGGTGCGGCGTCCAGAGCAGCGGCAACTCCGAGGGCGCCGCCACCGAGAAATGCACCCCCGTGAGGTCGAGGCGCGTGGAGGGGCCCGGCACTTGGCGGACGTCGATTTCCTCGATGAACAGCGCGGCCACGATCTGCACGCCCTGACCGTACCCCCTGCACCGCGGGGAACGCGGCTTCTGGCGCGACGGGCCGAGCGCGCAGCGCGATCTGCGCGGCGGCGCGCCCCGCGCGGGCCCCTCGGGCGTACAGTTTGAGCGGTATGTTCCGCGTCTTCGTGCCGCTCGTGCTGCTCGCCCTGGCGGTCGCGACCCTGCTGGTGTCCAACCAACTGGCGGACGAACCCCCGCCGGCCGAACCTCTCGGTGTGGCCGGGGCGGACATCCCGCTCCTGGCGGCACGGCGACTGCCGACGGTGGCCACGAGCGCCACACCGGTGGCGCCCCCCAGCCGCGAGGTGACCCTGGCACGCGACCTGACGGCGCTGCTGATCAACGCCCCGGCGCAGAGTTGCGTGGTGGTGCGCCAGGACGGCGAGGACCTGTTCGCGAAGGATCCCGATGAGCCGCTCACGCCGGCATCCCTGCAGAAGCTCGCCACCGCCCATGCGGCCCTGTCGGCTCTGGGACCCGACTACACCTACCGCACGGTGGCGATCGCCGAGTCCCCGCCGGTCGGCGGTGTCCTACCCAGCGATCTCTACCTGGTCGGCGGCGGCGATCCGCTGCTGGCGACCGAGGCCTACGGGGCCCTGCTGGCGGCGGAGGGAGCCGAGCCCACCCCGCTCGACGACCTCGCAGCCGATCTGGTCGCCGACGGGCTGACCCGCATCGAGGGGGGCGTCATCGCCGTACAGAACCGATACGACGACGCCACCGCGGTGTCCTCGTGGCCCGACGAGTGGATTCGGGCCGGCGTCTCGGGGACGCTCAACCCGATCGCCCTCAACCAGGGGTACCGGACACCGGAGGGAATCATCGGCACGGCAGGGCTGCTCCCCGAGCCCGAACCGGCCCTCCGCACCGCCGCACTGTTCGACGACATGCTCGAGGCCCGCGCTGTGCGCATCCCCGAACGCCCAGGCGTTGCCGCACCCGAGAGGGACTTCAGCGGCTACCAGGAGCTGGGGTCGATCGACTCGGCACCGCTGAGCAGCTACCTGCGCTTCATGATCGCCGAGAGCGACAACACGACGGCCGAACTTCTGCTGAAGGAAGTCGGACTGGACTGGTCCGGCGCCGGGACGACGCTCGACGGCGCCCTGGCCACCCTGGAGTTGCTGGCGGCGGACGCCGGCCGGCCGGTGCTGGTGTTCCCGCCCGCCGACGGCTCCGGGCTGAGCCCGGAGAACGAACTCACCTGCCGCCAGGTCACCGACATCCTGGAGATCGACGGCCCCGACGGGCTGCTGGCCTCCTATCTTCCCGTGGCGGGGGAGTCGGGCACTCTGCGCGATCGCTTCGTGGACTCCACCGCCACCGGACGCGTCCGGGCGAAGACCGGCTCGCTGCCCGGCGTGTTCTCCCTGGCCGGTTTCGCCACCGGCAGCGACGGTCGGCCGGTCACCTTCGCCGCCATCCTCAACGGGGAGGGCCTGGCCGAGGTCGACGCCGACGCCTTCCTGCAGCAGCTGCTGGAGATCCTGGTGGCCCACCCCAACTACGCCGAGACCGGCGGCGCCACCGTCGACAGCGGCGGGTAGCAGCCGTGGCCGCACCGCCGCCGCCCGAAGCGGCGGCGCGCCGGCTGCCGATGTTCCCGCTGCAGCGGCTGCCCCTGCCGGGTTCCGCGCTGCCGCTGCACGTCTTCGAACCGCGGTACGTGGAGTTGACCAGGGATTGTCTCGACGGCGATCGGCTGTTCGGTGTCGTGCTGATCATGCGGGGGTCGGAGGTGGGAGCCGACCCCGACCAGGTCCGCAGCGACGTCGGGGTTCTTGTGCGGATCCGCCGGGCGCGCCCCACCGAGGGGGAGCGCTGGATCCTCGAGACCGACTGCCTCGAGCGGTTGCGCGTCCGCCGCTGGCTCGCCGACGACCCCTACCCGCGCGCGCTCATCGAACCCTGGCCGGATCCCCCGACCGCGCCCGGTGCCGCCGGCGGGCCTGCCGAACGCGTGACCGAGACCTACCGGCGCATCGCTGCCATGCTCGCGGCGGAGCGGGCCGGCGCGCCGCCCGAGTTGCGATTCGACGGCCTCAGCAGCGATCCCACCCGGGCCGCCTACCAGTTGTGCGGCGCCGCGCCTGTCGGAGAACTGGACCGGCTGCGCCTGCTCGAGGCGGCGGGCACCGTGGAGCGACTCCGGTTGCTCGCCGAGCTCCTCGAGGGCGTCGAGGAGACGCTCCGGCTGCTGCGAGGCTCCGGCGAGGATGCCCCACCGGGCTGATTCGACCCGCCGGCGGGCGCCGATCGCCGGCTCAGAGCACCGGGGGCCCGGCGGTAGACTCGCCGGCATGGTTGCTGCCAGCGGTGACGGGTCGCGGCCCTCCGACGAGCCGGACGCCGGAACCGCTGCGCCGGGGGCCGAATCGCAGCCGGAGGAGCCGCCGAGCGATCCGGCCGAGGCCATCGCCGAATTGCGAGACGTGGTCCTCGCCTATTTCCGCCAGGAAGCGGTGGACCCTCTCAAGCGTCTGGCGGCCTGGCTGGGATTCGGGCTGGCGGGCGGTGTCTTCGTCTGCACGGGACTGGTCCTGTTGGCCCTCGGCGCCCTGCGCGCGTTGCAGTCCGAGACCGGCCAGCACCTCGCCGGCAGTCTCAGCTGGACGCCTTATGCGATCGTGCTGGCCGCGGTCCTCGTCGTGTTCCTCCTCGCGCGCTCGGCGGCGCGGGCACGGCGTCGGGGGGCCCCGGAGGAGGAGCAGTGAACGCCGCCCGACCCGGCGACATCACCCGGGAGGATCTCCTGGCACGGCTCCAGCACGTGGCCGACGCCGTCAACTCAGCCAGCGCGCCGGCGCGGCGGAGCGGGTTCCGCCTCGGCGTGATCGCCGGGGTGGCCCTCGTGATCCTGGCATTCTTCCTGGGCAGGCGGCGCGGCCGCCTCACGCGCACCTTCGTCGAGCTCCGCCGGTACTGAACCCGTGGCCGGCGCACCGACGAGCCGCACCCTGGCGCTGGCACGACGGCGGGGAATCACCCGTGGGCTGCTCGGCGACAGCACCTTCTGGCTCCTGGCCGGGGTGCTGGCGTGGGGCCTGCGGGGCCTGCGCGGGGCGCTCGGCCCCACC
>JAPPKQ010000011.1 GCA_028819945.1 bacterium
TCGGTGCGACCACGATCCGCCCCGGGCGCTACAACGTCTGGGGGGCGGTGCTGGCGGTCTACACCATCGAGGCGGCCATCTCGGGGCTGCAGCAGGTGGGTGTGGGGAAGTGGATCGAGAAGGTGGTGGAGGGGGGCGCCCTGCTGGGCGCCATCGCCCTGTCGGGATGGGCGCTGCGGATGCGAGCCCGCAAGGCGCGCGAGCGCGAGCTGGCGATCCTGGCCCGAACCGAGGAGAAGGAGACCGGAACCGATGGAGAGTGACTATCTGATCGTCGGCGCCGGGGCCGCAGGCTGCGTGCTGGCGAACCGCCTGTCGGCCGATCCGTCCAACCGGGTCCTGCTGCTCGAGGCGGGGGGCAGCGACCTCACCGACGACGTGGAGATGCCCTTCGGGCAGCGCAACGTGGTCGGCAACCCGGCGACGGACTGGTGCTTCATGGCCGAGCCCGACCCGACGCGCGACGGCCGGGTCGACATGTGGCCGGTCGGGAAGGTCCTGGGCGGGGGCACGTCGATCAACGGGCTGGTCTGGATCCGCGGCCAGCGCCGAGACTACGACGACTGGGCCGCGTCGGGGGCGACCGGTTGGGACTACGACTCGCTGCTGCCGTACTTTCGCCGCAGCGAGTCCTTCGAGGGCGGAGCGGACGAGTACCGGGGCGGAGGCGGCCCCGTCAGCGTGTCCCGCCTGCGAACGCCGCACGAGCTCGTGGACGTGTTCGTGGCCGCAGGGGTCGAGGCGGGCTTCCGGGCGAACGCCGATCCGAACGGTGCCGACCCCGAGGGGTTCGCGCCCGTGCAGACGAATCAGCGGGAGGGCCGGCGGGAGACCGCGGCCCGGGCGTACCTGGCGCCGGTGCTCGACCGACCCAACCTCGAGGTCCGCACGGACGCCGCGGTCAGCCGGCTGTTGCTGGAGGGGGAGCGCTGTACCGGCGTGGTGACCTCCGGGGGCGAACTGCGGGCGTCTCGGGAAGTGGTGCTGTCGGCCGGCGCGATCATGTCGCCGAAGCTGCTGCTGCTGTCGGGCATCGGTCCCCGATCGGAACTCACCGAGTTGGGGATCGAGGTGGTGGTGGAAGCCGAGGGCGTCGGTCGGAACCTCCAGGAGCATCCGATCACGTTCGTGAGCTTCTTCGTCAACGTGCCGACGCTCAACACGATGCTGCTGGGCGATCCGGACGGCTGCGTGGAGGAGTGGCGGCGTGCGGGTACCGGCGCCATGACGTCTCCAGTGGCGCAGGGGTATGCCTTCTTCCGCAGCGACCCGTCGCTGGACCGGCCGGACCTCCAGTTCCACTTCACGCCCATCGGGTTCGACTTCGGACCCGACGGCCTGGCGCTCCACGAGCGTCCCGCCTGCATGATCGCCGCCAACCTGTGCCGGCCGAACGCTCGTGGCACGGTCACCCTGCGCTCGACGGATCCCGCCGACCCGCCCCGCATCTCCCATGAACTGATGGGCGATGCCGACGACGTGGCGCGTCTGGCGAAGGGATGCGAGATCGCCCAGCGCGTCTTCGAGACCGAGGCCTTCGCCCCCCACCTCACGGAGCAGCAATTGCCGCCGGCCCCGCCCAGCGGTCCCGAGGAGTGGGCTGCCTACGCGCGGGCCACCGCGGGCCTCGCCTACCACCCCAGCGGCACCTGCCGGATGGGCAGTGACGGCGGCGCGGTGGTGGACCCGTCGCTGCGTGTGCGCGGCGTCGACGGCCTCCGGGTGGTCGATGCCTCGGTGATGCCGCGTATCGTGAGTGCCAACACCAACGCCACGGTGACAGCGATCGGCGAGAGGGCGTCGGATCTGATCCTCGCCGACGACGATTCCTAGAAGACTGCTGAGCAATGCCGCCGTCGCCCCGATTCGTCATTCCGGCGGAGGCCGGAATCCAGGTCTCGGCCACGAGACCGGCTTCGTCCGTCGATTACTCAACACACTAGGAGGGACTATGCAGACGCGTGCCGCGGTTCTGGAGGAGTTCAAGGCTCCGATGGTTGTGCAGGACCTGGAGTTGGATCCGCCGAAGGCGAACGAGGTGCTCGTCGCCGTGCGGGCCTGCGGGTTGTGTCACTCCGACTACACCGTCCTGGTGGGCGACGTTCCCGTGGCGCTTCCGGTGGTGTGCGGCCACGAGGCGTCCGGCGATGTGCTGGAGGTCGGGCCCGGGGTCACGAAGGTGTCGGTCGGTGACCGGGTCGCCCTCATCTGGATCCCGGCTTGCGGTCACTGCCGCTACTGCGCCCGCGGCTGGGAGTACCTCTGCAACCAGGGCGCCGGCGTGCTGGAGGGCGTGCAACTCGACGGCACGCACCGGTTCCACAAGGCCGACGGCACCGACGTCTACCAGCTCACCATCCTCGGTGGCTTCTCGCGCCACACGGTGGTTCCGGAGGACTCGGTGGTGCCGATCCCCGACGACGTGCCCTACGAGGTGGCCGGGACGATCGCCTGCCGTGCGGCCACCGGCTGGGGGGCGGTGGTCAACAGGGGCCGCGCGCAGCCCGGGGACACCGTGGCGGTGTTCGGGATCGGCGGCGTCGGCGCCTCGGCCATTCAGGGGGCGCGGATCGCGGGCGCCTCCTACATCTACGCCATCGACATCCTGGACTCGAAGCTGGAGAAGGCGGTCGAGTTCGGCGCCACGCACACGCTCAACATCGGCCGCCTCAGCCGCGAGGAGGTCGCCGAGGCCATCGGCGAGGTGACCAACGGGCAGGGCGCCGACGTGGCCGTCTCCTGTGTGGGCATCCAGACCACCGAGACGATCGCCAACGCCTACGCAGCCATCGCCAAGGGAGGGCGCTGCGTGCTGGTGGCGCCCGCCAACATCACCCTCGACGAGGTGCGGATACCGGTGACCGACCTCGTGTTCTCCAACAAGGCCATTCAGGGGTGCCTGTATGGCTCAGCCAACTTCGGTGACGACATGCCGCGGATCATCGACCTCTACCGCCAGGGCCAGTTCCAGATCGAGGAGATGATCACCGCCCGCTACACGATCGACGAGATCAACGAGGGCTACGACGACATGGTGGCGGGCAAGAACATCTGCGGGATGCTCATCCACGACCACTAGGGCTGCCGCCGGGGCCGCCTTCCGGCCCGGTCGGCCCCGACCCCGCGCGTCGCGGGGCCGGGGCGTCCAGGTTCTCCCGGCTCAGCCGAGGCCCCAGCGGGCCAGGAACTGTGCCTCGTAGTCGGCGACGCCGATGTAGTTGCCGCCGCTGTCGCGCACGATGCCGGTGGTCTCCGGCGTGATCACCTGCATGGGCAGCAGGGCGGTCTGCGCCTCGCCGAGGTCGTCGCCGACGAAGAACGCGGCCAGGATGTCCACCTTGCGCCAGCCGATCATGTACTCGGGGGCGGCCACGAAGGCGGCCTCCTCACCGGCGGCGATGGCGGCGAAGTCGCCGGCGTTGGGGAGGGCGCCGGTGAGTTGCACCCGATCGGCCAGGCCCGCCTCGGCGATCGCTCCGGTCACGCCGATGCACAGGTCGCCGAAGCCGCACGCCACGTAGTCGGCGTCGGGGTTGGCCTGCAGCGCCGACACCACGAGGCCAGGCACGTTGCCGCCCAAAAGGTCGGCGAACGACACGTCCACGATCTCCACGGTGCAGTTGGCGCAGGTCTCGGCCATGACCTCACCGATACCTGCGTTGAAGCCGGTCAGCACGGGCACGTCGGGCACGTTGAAGACGAGCAAGTTGGCGTTGCCGCCGGAGTCGGCGACGATCCAACTCGCCAGGACCTGGCCGTAGGCGGTGGTCTGCGGGATGCCCTGCACCATGCCGTAGATGCCGTTGTCGGCGCCGCCCACCTCGTTCACCGAGGAGGAGTCGATGACCGGCACGCCGCGCTCGTTCAGCGTCGCGAGCGAGTCCTCGTAGAAGGCGTTCACCGAGCCCGAGATCAGCACCGCGTCGGGGTTCTGCGCCACCGCCTGGGCCATGGCGCCCGCAGTTCCCTCGGGTGTGAGATCGTGACCGATGCGGTCGACGGTCCAGCCCAGGTGTGCGGCGGCGTCGGTGATGCCGTTGCCGACCAGCACGCAGCCCGGCGTGGGGCACTCGATCCAGATGAGCGTCTTGCCGGACTCCGGTGTTGCCGACAGAGGCGTCCGGGGTCCGACGCTCGTCGGCGAATCGAGCAGGTCCGCGACGCCGACGGTGGCTTCGGCAGCGTCTGCCTGAGCGCGCGCGGCGGTGGCTTCAGCTTGTGCCGCGTCGGCTTGGGCCTGTGCTGCATCCGCTTGGGATTGGGCCTCTGCTGCCGCAGCGCGTGCCTCGTCGGCCTCGCTCTGGGCCGACTCGGCCGCGGACCGGGCTTCGTCGGCCTCGCTCTGGGCCTCCGACGCCAGCGCTCGCGCTGCCTCGGCTTCGGACTGCGCCGCGGCGAGGGCGGCCTCGGCCGACGCGATCGCCTCTTCGCTGCCTTCGGCGGTTGCCAGGGCCAGGTCGGCGGCTGCTGCTGCGGCGGCTGCGGCGGCCCCCGCGGCGGCGGCGTCGGCCCCCGCGGCGGCGGCGTCGGCGCCTGCGGCATCGGCTGCAGCCTGCGCCGCGGCGGCATCGGCGCCGGCGGACTGAGCC
>JAPPKQ010000039.1 GCA_028819945.1 bacterium
GATCACGCACATACTCACTCGTCGAGCCGTAGTGGCCAAGGTTGATCTGGGAGTCGACGAATGTCTTGAGTTCGTCGGGAAGTGAGACGTTCATCGTCGCGATCCCTGCTGACTGTAGGGCGTTGGCAAGGATTGCCATGAGGTATCGACGCCTGGCTGAGGTTGCGGGGCCTGACCTCGGAGGTGGCGGACTACAGGATCCGCCACCAGGGTGCAGCGAGCCGAGACCTCAGACTCGGGCCTCGGAGACGGTTGTGCGGATTATCCGCCACATCACGGCGGATTATCCACCAGAGCGCGGTGGATAATCCAATGGCCTTGAGATCGCTGATACGTCAGGACCTGGCGTGCGACGGAGTGGCGCAGATGGAAGGCGGTGATCAGGGTGCCGGTGGAAGCAGGGTGATGCCCTTGGGGTCGAGGGCGATGCGGTAGTCCCTGCCGGGGGTGACACCGGCGGGGACGTAGGCATCCAGAGGAGGTCCACCAGGGACGTCGAACGTGGCGACGGTGCGGTCGCCGACCACTCGCACGTCGCTCAGGTGGGCCCGGACACCTGAGGATCCGCCCGGGCGCACTGCCTCGGGTCGAATGAGCAGGCAGAAGTCGGCGGAGTGGCCAGGCGGGTCGCTCACGGTCGCTGAGGGGAGGGCCAGAGGCCCCCAGGGTGTTTGGAGGTCGCCGGTGCTTGGCACTTTCCCGGCGGGCCGCCAGATGGTTCCGAGGCCCAGGAAGGTGGCGGTCCAGGCGTCCTGGGGGTCGTCGCGCAGTTCCTGGGGGGTGGCGGTGCGGTGGATGCGGCCGTGGCGCATCAGGCCCACCCTGTCGGCGATGGCGAAGGCCTCGGCGTGGTCGTGGGTTACGTGGATCGCGGTCTGGTGGATTTCGGTGAGGATGTGCCGGACGTCGGCCAGGAGACGGTCGTGGAGCGGGCGATCCAGGGCCGCGAACGGCTCGTCGGCCAGCAGCAGTTTGGGCTCGGTCACCAGGGCGCGTGCCAGGGCGACGCGTTGGGCCTCCCCGCCTGAGAGGGTTGCGACACCGCGCCGCTCGTAGCCGTCGAGGCCGACCATGTCGAGCATCTCGGCAACCTGGCGGCGGCGCTCGGCTGCCGGGACTTTCTGCATCCGGAGTCCGAAGGCCACGTTGGCTCCGACGTTGCGGTGCGGAAGCAGGGCATGGTCCTGGAAGACCATCCCGAAACGCCTGCGGTGGGCGGGGACCGACCGCTGGTCCTCCCCCGCCCAGGAGACCGAGCCGCCGTCGGGCGCCTGCAGGCCGGCGATCGTGCGCAACAGTGTCGTCTTCCCGCAGCCGCTGGGGCCCAGCAGCGCCAGGATCTCGCCACGGCGCACCGAGAGTTCGAGATCGCACAGGATCTCGTGGCCTTCGAGGCTCACCGTCAGGCCGCGGATCGTCAATCCATCTCCGGGAGTGGATTCCGGCCTTCGCCGGAATGACGATGGAGGGCCGGATTCCGATGGAGGGCCGGATTCCGATGGAGGGCCGGATTCCGATGGTGGGCCGGATTCGGGGGGATTCGGAGATGCCGGTGCAGCACCGGGGTCGGGCTCGGCCATCTCAGAAGTCCGCTGCTCCGGCGGGGCGGAGGCGATCGATCAGCAGGACGGCCGCGGCGGTCATGACCAGCAGTATCACGCTCATGGCCATGGCCTGCCCGAAGGCCGCCTCGCCGGGTCGCCCCAGGAGCCGGAAGATGGCGATGGGGACGGTGGGGCGCTCCGGGCGGACCACGAAGGCGGTGGCGCCGAACTCCCCCAGCGAAACGGCGAAGGCGAAACCCGCCCCGACGGCCAGACCGCGCAGCGCCAGGGGGAGGTCCACCTCGCGTCGCACTCGCGCCGGCCGGGCGCCCAGCGTGGCGGCCGCCTCGCGCAGGCGCGGGCTCACCGCGGCCAGGGCCGGTGTGACCGAGCGGATGACGAAGGGCATCCCGATCAGCGCGTGGGCGATGGGCACAAGCCACCAAGACAGGCGAAGGTCGAGCGGCGGGCGGTCCAGCACCAGCAGCATCCCGAAACCCAGGATCACCGCCGAGGTGCCCAGCGGCATCAGGAAGGCGCCCTCCAGAGTCGCCGCGCCGCGCCCGCGCCGGCCGGTGACCGCAGCGGCGACCAACAGGCCTCCGATCGTAGCGATACCGGTGGCGGTGGCGGCGAACTCCAGCGAGTGACGGATCGCCTCCAGGGGCGACACGAACAGGGCCTGCAGGCGCTCGCCACCCTGGCCCAAGCGCCGGTAGTTCTCGAGCGTGTAGCTCCCGCCGCTGCGCAATGAACGCTCCACCAGCATCGCCAGCGGCAATCCCACGACCACGGCGGCCCCGCCGAGTGTTCCGGCCAGGAGGGCGCGGTCGGCGGTGCCGCGCACACGCCGGGCGGTGTCGGTGCGGAGACGCTCGGCAACGTGGCGGCGGCGTTGCCAGACTGTTGCGCCCACGACGAGCATCAGGACGCACAGCAACTGCAGCAGCGCCAGCGCCGCCGCGGTGTCGAACTCCAGGCGCTGGACCGCGAAGCGCCAGATCTCGGTGTCCAGCGTCGCCCGGCGGGGCCCGCCGAGAATGAGGATGACGCCGAAGGAAGTGAAGTTGAACAGGAACACGATTGCGCTCACGGCACCGATCGCCGGTGCCAGGCGCGGCAGCGTGACCGCGCCGAAGACCCGCAGCGGGCCGGCGCCCAAGACCGCGGCGGCCTGCTCGGGGGCGGGATCGAGTTGCGACCAGTAGGCCGCCACCGAGCGGGCGATGACCGCGTAGTTGAAGAACACGTGCGCCGCCAGGATCGCCCACACCGTGTGATGGAACCGGTCGGTGGCGCCGAAGCGATCCATGAGGGAGAGGAAGGCCGCGGCGACCACCACCGTGGGCAACACGAACGGCACCACCAGCAGCGCGTGCACCAGCCGGCGGCCCCGGAAGCGCAGGCGCGCCAGGACCGCCGCGGTTGGCAGGGCGACGGCCAGGCAGAGTGCGGTGGAGGCCAGCGCCTGCCAGGTGGTGAACCACAGCACGCCGGTCGTGACCGGGTTCCGCCACGTCTCCAGCAGGGTTCCGGCGTCGAAGCTCCGGGTGAGGACGCCGGCAAGCGGATACAGGAAGAACACGCCGATGAAGGCCGCCGGCACCGCCGCCAAGGCGACGGGCGTGAGCCGGCGAGCGGACCGCGTGCCGGGGATCAGGATGCTGCCGAGCCCTGGATTCCGGCCTTCGCCGGAATGACGTGAGCCGTCGCCGGAATGACGTGAGCCGTCGCCGGAATGACGTGAGCCCTTACCCGAAGGACGTCAGCGTTCGCGGGCGCGAGGTGAGCGTTCGCCGGAATGACCTGCGCGGCCGGCGTCGAGAGCATGCACCACTCCCCTAGCGCAGGACGATCTCCACCCAGCGTCGTGTCCAGTTGTCGCGCTCGGCGGCGATGAGTGCCGGATCCAGGCTCAGCGGCTCGGGCACCGCCACGGCATGTGTGGCGAACACCTCCGGCAACTGCGCGCTGCTGCTGGCGGGGAACACGAACATGTTCAGCGGTATGTCCTCCTGGAACGTGTCCGAGAGCATGAAGTCGATGAACGCCTGCGCGCCGGGGAGGTTCCCGGTGCCCGCCAGGATGCCGGCGAACTCGATCTGCCGGAAGCAGCCGTCGGTGAGCACCCCGGTGGGCGGGGTGTCGGTGGGCGGATCGGCGAAGAGCACCTCGGCGACGGGACTGGTGGCGTAGGAGGTCACCAGGGCGCGGTCCCCTCCCCCGGCCACGAACTCGCCGAAGTAGGCCTCGCTCCACCCGGCGGTCACCGACACTCCCCCGTCCCGCAGGCCGGTCCAGTAGTCCTCCCAGCCGTCGACGCCGAAGGCCGCCACGGTGGCCAGCAGGAACGCCAGGCCCGGCGAGGAGGTCTCCGGGTTCTGGGTCACGAACGAGCCGGCGTGGCGCGGGTCGGCCAGGTCCTCGAGGGTCTCGGGCGGAGCGCCGTCGGTGGCGTCGATCCAGTAGTTGACGCAGACGTCGCCGTAGTCGATGGGCGTGACGCGGTCCTGGGCGTCGAGCTGCAGTTCGGCGGGCACGGTCTCGACGGCCGGCGAGCGGTACGGGACGAAGAGATCCTCGTCCAGGGCCCGCTGCAGGAACGTGTTGTCGATGCCGAAGACCACATCCGCGATGGGATTGTCCTTGGTGAGGATGACCTGGCTGAGCATCGACCCGGTGTCCTCACCGGTGAGCAGGTTCACGGTGATCCCCGTGCTCTCCTCGAACGACTCGATGATCCCCTCCGAGACGGCGAAGGAGTCGTGTGTGACCACCGTGATCTCCCCCGGCTCCGGCGGCGGTGGCGGCTGGGGAGCGGGTTCTGCCGGCGGAGGCTCCGGGGCGGGAGCTGGCTGCGGTTCAGGGGCTGCCGGCGGAGGCTCCGGCGGCGGTGGCGGCTCGGCAGCGGGCGCAGTGTCGGCCGCCGGTGCGGGTGCCGCCGTCGGCGTGCCACTGTCCGCACCGCAGCCGGCGACGACGAGCATCGCCAGCGCGACCGAACCCATCAAGACCAAAAGACAACGAGAC
>JAPPKQ010000082.1 GCA_028819945.1 bacterium
CCGGCAGCACCACACGAACCTTGTGGAGAACGCTACCGGCGCGCGCCGCCCGGACCGCCGGGGGCGTCGCCGGGCCGCTCCGGGCGGGGCGCCTCACCGGCGCGCAGGTCCACCCCCAGCAGCATCGCGGAGGCGGCGACGCCCTGGCCCCCGCCGACGGCGTCGTCGATGCGCGCCAGTGCGGCCGGCGTGTCGAGGTCGTGATCGAGGGCGGCACGCACCTCGGCGAGCGGACCGTCACCGGTGGCGGCGCGCTGCCAGCGCTCCAGGCGCTCCGCGGCCTCGACCATCATGGCGGGACGCCACTCCCAGGAGTCCCGGTAGTGGTGCGCCAGGGCGGCCAGCCGCACGGCGCGCGGGTCGTACTCCTTCAGCAGGTCGCTCACGAACACGAGGTTGCCGAGCGACTTGGACATCTTCTCGCCGTCCATGCGGACCATGGCCTGATGCATCCAGTGGCGGGCGAACGGCTCGCCGGTCGCGGCGGTGGACTGCGCCCGCTCGCACTCGTGATGCGGGAAAATGAGATCGGAGCCGCCCCCGTGCAGGTCGATGGTGGTGGCGAGTTCGCGCATCGCCAGCGTGGAGCACTCGATGTGCCAGCCGGGCCGTCCGGGACCCCACAGCGACCCCCACTGCGGCTCGTCGGGCGCCGAAGGCTGCCAGAGCACGAAGTCCAGGGGATCGCGTTTGGCCGGATCGTCGGGGTTCCCGCCGCGCTCGGCGGCGAGAACGAGCATCTCGTCGCGGTCCAGCTTGCTCAACTCGCCGAAGCCGTCGAAGGTGGCCACCTCGAAGTAGACCGCCCCTCCCGCCACGTAGGCATGGCCGCGGTCGAGCACCATGCCGATGAAACCGCGGATGTCGGCGATGGCCGACGTGGCCCGCGGCTCGCTCCAGCACGCCAGCATGCCCAGAGCGGCCATGTCGGAATCGAACCGGGCCACTTCGGCGGCCGCCAGGTCCAGGTAGTGGACACCCAGCGTGCGGGCCTTGCGCAGGATGTCGTCGTCGACATCGGTCACGTTGCGCACGCAGCGGGTCTCGTGGCCCCTGTCGCGCAGACGCCGCTGCAGCACGTCGTAGGTCAGGTAGGTGGCGGCGTGACCCAGGTGCGTGGCGTCGTACGGCGTGATCCCGCACGTGTACATGGTGACCACCGGGCCGACCTCGAAGGGCACGACCTCGCCGGCGATCGTGTCGTAGATCCGCATCGGCTGCGCCGCGCCCTCCGCCTGCCGCACCACTTCGGCCGGTTGGCGGGCGGTCACTCCTCGTTCAGCCCCGTGAAGCGCAGCGCCACGCGGGTCTTGTAGCGGTGGTTCAACTGCAACAGCACGGCGGCGAACGCCTCGATGGGCGCCGCGTTGGACAGCTCACCGGCATCCAGCGGCCGGAGGTCCGGGACCTGGGCGACGACGTCCGCCGTTGCCTCGGTGGCGTCGGGGTGGTCCGAGCAGATGAGCACGTCGGAGTCCACGAAGTGGTCGATCTCGCCGAGTTCCTTGGCCGGCACATGGTGCAGAGCGGCCGCCACCTTGGCCCTGGGAATCGCCGCCTGGATGCTCGCCGCGACCGAGCCGCGCGGCGGCACGAGCGGCTGGAACTCGTGCGCCACCCTCGCCAGGGCGTTGCACATCGACACCACGACCTTGCCGTCGAGGTGCTCTTCGACGGACTGCACGGTGGCGGCGGCGGCGTCCCAGGGCGTCGCCAGCACGATCAGGTCGCAGCCGGCGGCCGTCTCGTTGTCGCCCGAGCCGATCGACAGGCCTCGCTCGGGCCAGACGGCCACGAGCTTGTCGCGGGCCTCCATGGCGCGGTACTTCGAACGCGAGCCGAGGATCACCTCGAAACCGACACTCGCCAGCCGGACGGCCAAGCCTTTCCCGGCCGGGCCGGTTCCGCCCAGAACACCGATGCGCATGGGGCCTAGGGTACCTTGAGGGCGATGGGCCTCTTGTCTCAGAAGCGATTGCTCGTCACCGGCGTGCTGACCGACGCCTCGCTGGCCTTCTCCGTGGCCCGACTGGCCACAGCCGAGGGGGCGGAGCTGATCCTGACCGGTGCCGGGCGTGGCCTGCGCCTCACCGAGCGCACCGCCCGCAAGCTGGACCCGACACCCGAAGTGCTGGAACTCGACGTCACCCGCCCCGAGCACATCGCCGCGGTGCGCGACGCGCTGGCCGAGCGCTGGGGCGGCGTGGACGGCGCCCTGCACGCCATCGGCTTCGCCCCCCAGGTCTGCCTCGGCGGTGACTTCATGGCCGCAGGCTGGGAGGACGTGTCAGTCGCCCTGGAGGTATCGGCGTACTCCCTGAAGGCGCTGGCCGACGCCGTCACACCCCTGATGGGCTCCGGCGGTTCGCTGGTGGCGCTGGACTTCGACGCCACCGTGGCCTGGCCCGTCTACGACTGGATGGGCGTGGCGAAGGCGGCCCTCGAGTCGGTGGCGCGCTACCTGGCCCGCGACCTCGGGCCGCGGGGCATCCGCGTCAACCTCGTGGCGGCGGGCCCGGTGCGCACCATGGCGGCGCGCTCGATCCCCGGCTTCGACGCCTTCGAGGAGGCCTGGACCCAACGCGCCCCGCTGGGCTGGGACGTCAACGACGCCGACCCGGTCGCCCGGGCCTGCGTGCTGCTGCTGTCGGACTGGCTGGACGCCACCACGGGGGAGATCCTGCACGTGGACGGCGGCTACCACGCCATGGGGGCCTGAGACAGCGCCGCACCAGCCCGCCTCACCCGCACAACCCCGCCGCCGACGCTCACGGCTCCATCTCGCCGTCCTCCTCAACGCACTCCAGACAACCCACCGTCTCGGCGGTCAGCATGTCCCCGGCTTCCGTGTCCCCGGTCTGGGGGCCGTAGCTGAGCCAGCAGGCGGCGGTGCCGTCGGGGCGCAGCGCGCAGCTGTGCCACTCGCCCACGGCGAGGGAGCTGAACGGACCCGCCGGCGGCTCGGTGGGCGCATCTGCGGGCGGATCGATGAAGAAGTCGGTGTATCGGCCGCCGCCGTAGAAGCCGTCGCCCCAGCACACCACCTCGCCGTCAACCCGCAAGCCGCACGTGTGCCACTGCCCGGCACCGAGCGCGGTGAACGCGCCCTTCGGGCTTCGGGTCTGGCCGTGCAGATCGTCGCCCCAACACACTGCTTCGCCGTCGCTGCGCAGTCCGCAGGTGTGCCGGTGGCCTGCTGAGATCGCCACCATCGAGTCGGGGGGCGCGTCGGTCTGGCCCCAACGGTCGTCGCCCCAGCAGAGCGCGTCGCCGCCGGCGCGCAGCGCGCAGGCGTGGGAATGACCGACGGCGAGGGCGCGGTAGGGCGGGCCGGGGATCCACGGCGGCGGATTCGGCGAGGACTGCCCGTGTTGGTTCGCCCCCCAGCAGACCGCATCGCCGCCGGCACCGAGCGCGCAGGCGAAGAGGTGTCCCACGCCGACATCAACGAATGCGCCCTCGATCGAAAGACCGCGAAACCGTTCGAGCGAACCGCATCCCGCCCAGTCGGTGTGCACGAAGCACGACGACCAGTAGGCGGCGTCTGCCGCGAGCACACGGTCGTCGAGGGCGCTCTCGGCATTGTAATACACCGTCGGTTCCCAGCATTCCACCCTGCCCTCAAGGCGCCGCCCGCAGGTCACGTCCGCCTCGACGGAGAGCGCATCGAAGCGCCCCTGCGGCCCCTCCAAGACCCATTCCAGCCGCCAGGGGACTCCACGCGCGACCGGCGAAGGCGCCCCGCTGTCGCCGTCGGGCGCCTCGACGATCAGCGGCGGTTCGCCGAAGCGGGCGTCCGGAACGCCGGCGCCGGGAGGCCACCGCGGGCTCCAGCACTCCACCGTCTGATCCGGACGGATCCCGCAGGCGTGCAGGTGGCCCGCAGCGACAGAGGTGAACGCCCCGCTCGGAGCGACCGGCGCCCACGGATCGTTGTCGGGCCACCGCCCGCCGCCGTCGAGGCAGTCCACGCTGCCGTCGCCGCGCAGGGCGCACAGGGTTCCCCCGTGCGCTGTGATCTCCGCGACCGGGCCCGGCAGCGCCGGCGGGACGAGGCTGGGCTCGCCCCGGTCGTCGCCCCAACAGACCACCTCGCCGCCGTCGCGCAGACCGCACGCGTACCCCTCCGCGGCCGCGACCGACGCGAACGGTCCGGGCGGCGTGACGCCGCCGCCGCGGCCGTCGCTGCGACACCGATCCGAATCGCTCAGAACCCAGGCCTTCGAATGCCGACACCGATACGCCGAAGCGTTCTCGTCGCCCCAGCACACCGCCTCGCCGTCGGCGCGCAGACCGCAGGCGAACCCCCCGGCGGCGCTGATCGACGCGAACCGCCCCGGCGGCGGGCTCGCCCGCCAATGAGCGTCCGACCCCCAACACACCACCTCCCCGCCGGGGCGCAGACCGCACGCGAAGTCAGTACCCGCGCTGACCGCGGTGAACGCGCCCCCCGGCGGCGCGTCCCCCGCGTCGCCCCAGCACGCCACCTCCCCGCCCGCGAGCAGCCCGCACGCGTGCGCCGAACCGACGCTCACCGACGCATAC
>JAPPKQ010000247.1 GCA_028819945.1 bacterium
GCCTCCACCACCGCCACCGAAGGCACGGTCGAGCTGTGATCGAGGTGGTTGGCTGGGGGGTCTCGCAGCAGGACCTGCTCATCGGCGGCGTCACCGGGCTCACCTACGCCGCCCTCGCCGCCGGATTCGTGCTCGTCTACCGTGCCAGCGGGATCCTGAACTTCGCCCACGCCGATGTGGGTGCGCTCTGCGCCGCCACCTTCGTTCTGATGCTGGCGGGCTACGGCCTCAACTGGTGGATGGCGTTCGCCGTGGCGATCGCGGGCGGCTTCCTCGTCGGCGGAGCCATCGAGTTGACCATCATCCGGAGGCTCTCGCACTCCTCACGGCTCGTCCTGCTCATCGCCACCATCGGGGTGGGTCAACTGCTCGTGCTGGCCCGCATCAACCTGCCGTCGGTGCTGCGGCCCGGGCCGATCCCGCCGCCCTTCGACCTGCGTTGGCAGGTCACCGACGATCTGCGGATCCTCGGCCGCGAGCTCATCGTGATCATCGCCGTGCCGGTGATGGTGGGCCTGTTGGGCCTGGTGCTGCACAAGACCCGCTTCGGGCTGGCAGCACGGGCGGCGGCCGCCAATCCCGAGACCGCCCGCACCTACGGCATCCGCACGC
Organism: bacterium; assembly: GCA_028819945.1. Taxonomy (GTDB): domain Bacteria; phylum Actinomycetota; class Acidimicrobiia; order Acidimicrobiales; family CATQHL01; genus VXNF01. The sequence goes on from JAPPKQ010000247.1 coordinate 613, forward strand.
GCCGGATCTCGACCGCGCTCTGGGGCATCGCCGGGTCGCTCTCGGCCGCCACCGCCGTGTTCTTCGCCCCGCTGGAGGGCGTGAGTGCCGCTCAGACCGGCACCGCCGCGCTGGCGCCCCCGCTGCTGCTGCGGGCCCTCGTGGTCAGCCTCATCGCCAGGATGCGCTCGCTGCCGATGACGCTGGTGGGCGGAGTCGGCGTCGGCATCCTCGAGAAGATCGTGCGGGACAACGTGGCGTCGGCCAACCGCTCGATCGTGGACCTGTTCCTGTTCGGCGCGGTGGTGGTGGCGGTGCTGTTCGCGGTGCGCGCCCGCCGCGACGAGGCCGGCTGGTCGTTGTCGCCCAAGCTCCGAGCGGTGCCGCGGGAATTCGGCCACCTGGCGATCGTCCGCCACCTGGGCACCATCGGGCTCGGCGGCATCTTCCTTTTCCTCGGCCTGCTCGGCTGGCTGCTCGACTCCCCCACGTCGCTGTGGCTCTGGACGGGGATCCTCATCCACACGATGGTGGCCCTCTCGCTCACGTTGCTGACCGGCTGGGCGGGACAGATCTCACTGGGACAGTTCGCGTTCGTGGGCTTGGGGGCGTTCTGCCTGGTGGCGCTGACCAAGGGGCACGACATCCCCATACCTCTCAACGCCTTCGACCTGTCGCTCACGCTGAACTGGGGCGTGGCGGTGGTGCTGTGCACGCTGCTCGGCGCGCTGGCGGCGCTGATCATCGGCGTTCCCGCCCTGCGGGTGCGCGGCCTGTTCCTGGCCGTCGCCACGCTGGCCTTCGCCGTGGCGTCGGCCAACTGGATCCTGGCGCAGGACGTCTTCACCGGCGGCACCACCGCGGTGCGCCCCGTCAGCGAGCCCGTGCTGGGGCCCTTCGACTTCGGCGCCTCCCGCAAGTCGTTCTACTTCCTCTGCCTGGGGTTCCTGATCGTCGTGACCGTGCTGCTGGCGAGGTTGCGGCAGACGGGCATCGGACGCTCGCTGCTGGCGGTGCGCGAGAACGAGGAGATGGCCGCGGCCAGCACGGTGTCGGTCACCCGCATGAAGATCATGGGTTTCGCCATCGCCGGCGCCGTGGCGGCCCTGGCCGGCGCCCTCTACGGCACCCTGCAGGAGAACCTCAGCCCGGCCAACACGTTCGCACCCGAGTTCTCGATCGACGTGGTGGCCATCTCGGTGATCGGTGGGCTGGGCTCGATCGCCGGACCGTTCCTGGGGGTGCTCTGGGTCAAGGGGATCCCGGCGCTCTTCGACCCGACGGCACCCCCGGAGTCGATCCGCCTCGTGACCTCGGGCATCGGCCTGCTCCTGCTCCTCCTCTACCACCCCGGTGGCCTGGTGCAGTTCCTCTACAACGGGCGCGACACCCTGCTGCACTGGATCAGCCGTTCGCGCTTCGGGGCAGGCGCCTCGCCGCCGAAGTCCCCGCCGCTGCCGGTCACGGCGCTCGCCGCGCTCCCGCGACCGGCGGTTCCCGACTCGCCGGTCTGGCTGCGCACCCGGGGACTCAGCGTCAGCTTCGGCGGCAACAGGGCGGTACGGGAGGTGGACTTCGAGGTGCGCCGCGGCGAGTTGGTGGGGCTCATCGGCACCAACGGTGCGGGCAAGTCCACCCTCATGAACGCGGTCAGCGGGTTCCTGCCGGCCTCGGGCACCGTGGAACTGCTCGGAACCGACGTGTCGGACCTCAGAGCGCATGCCCGTCACCGGCGCGGCCTGGGGCGCACCTTCCAGTCCGCGCGCCTCTACCCCGACCTGACGGTCACCGAGACGCTGATGGTGGCGCTGGAGGCACGACGCCGGTCTTTGCTGCTGCCGTCCCTGCTGGGAGTGCCACCCTCGCCGGGTGCCGAGCGGCAGAAGCGGGCCGAGGCCGCCGAACTGGTCGACTACCTGGGACTCGGAGACTTCGCCGGCTACTTCGTCTCCGAACTCTCCACGGGTACGCGCCGCATCGTGGAACTGGGCTGCATGCTGGCCGGCGGCGCCCGCGTCCTGATGCTCGACGAGCCCACCGGCGGCCTGTCCCAGCGGGAGACCGAGGAGTTCGGGCCGCGGATCAAGGAGGTGCAGACCGAACTCGACGCCGCGGTGATGGTGATCGAACACGACGTGGCGCTGGTCATGGGCATCTCCGACCGGATGTACTGCCTGGAGGCCGGCGCGGTCATCTCGGTGGGAACACCCGACCAGTTGCGCGCCGATCCCGCGGTGATCGCCTCCTACCTGGGCTCCGACGAGCGCCTGACGAGGCGCAACCGAACCTGAGCCACACGCCGGGGGCTACGGCTGCGGGGTCGCTCGGTCCCCCAGAGCCTGCACGAGTCGTTCGAGGATCTCCTCCAGCAGGCTTGTGGACGTCCCGAAGTTGAGGCGCACGTGGCCCGCGCCGCCGGTGCCGAACTCGTGTCCCTCCGAGGTACGGACCTGTGCCGTCTCGACGAGCCTGGAAGCAGGATCGGCACCCAGGTTGAGCGCCGACAGATCCAACCACGCCAGGAAGGTGGACGCCGGTAGGTGGCAGCCCACCGTCGGCAGTTCCGCCGCCACCACGTCGACCACCATCCGCCGGTGCCGGTCGAACAACGCCACCAGTCCGTCGAGCCAGCCGGCACCGTGCCGCCACGCCGCGATCGCCGCTTCGACACCGGCACGACCGACCCCGCCGAGCAGGTGCGGGGGCATCGCCTCATTGAAGCGGCGGTGCAGATCCCGGCTGGCGAACACCGCGATGGCCGCCCGCAGGCCTGAGATCGCGAACGCCTTGCCCGCCGAGAAGAGGGCGACGGTGTGCTCCGCCGCATCCGGCAGCGCCAGTGTCGGGTAGTGACTCCCGCCGGGATAGACGAGATCGAAGTGGATCTCATCGCTGACGAGGATGACATCGTGGCGCTGCGTCAACTCCACGATGGCCTGAAGATCCTCACGGCTGTAGAGATGACCGGTCGGGTTGTGGGGACTGCACAGCAACAGGACGCGGGCCCCCGGTTCCCGCTCGAGCAGCGCCGCCAGGTCATCCAGTTCGAGCCGCCAGCCGTCGGCGTCGTGACGCAGCGGGCACTCCAGGCTGCGGCGGCCCAGGTCGGGGGCGACGTCGTGGAAGTACGGGTAGACGGGAGGCGTGGTGATGACGCCCTCGCCGGGCTCGGAGAACGCCGCCACGACGGCCCAGATGCCCTGCAGGACATCTGCGGTCGGGACCACGAGTTCGGGATCGGGGCGCCAGCGGTGCCGCTTCGCCGCCCAGTCGGCGAACGCAGCGCCTAGCTCGTTCGCCCGCCGGCTGTAGCCGACATCGGGCAGGTCGGCAATGCGGCGGAGGGCATCCCGCACCACCGAGGGCGGCCCCAGGTCGTGCTCGGCGATCCAGGCCGGCAGCACGCCCGGCGGATCGATGCCCCACTTCAGGTTGCCGCCGGCCCGCTTGGCCGCCTCGTCGACCCGATCGGTCACACCGCCGAGCGCGGTACCATGGCCGCCGTCGTTCGAGGCGCCGCCCGTCACGCCCGCCATTGTGGCACCCCGCGGCCAGCGACCCGACCCCGCTCCCCCGACCCCCGAAGGTGGGACAGTACGCTCGGGCGCGTGCCGCTGACCGATCGTGACGATCTCCACGACGAGGTTCTACTGCGCCTCGAGGCCAAGGGCCGGCGATTCACCTCCAACCACCGTCTCGTGATCGACGTCCTGGCCGACGCGGGCCGACCGCTGACCATCCCGGAAATCCTGCCGCGCACGCCGCAGGTCCCCCAGAGCTCGGTTTACCGGACCCTCACCGTGCTCGAGGAGGCCGGAGCTGTCAGCCGCCTGACCATGGGATCCAACCATGCCCACTTCGAGCTGTCCGAACAACTCGGCCGCCATCACCACCATCTCGTGTGCCGTGCCTGCGGCTCCA
>JAPPKQ010000216.1 GCA_028819945.1 bacterium
GGTGACGGTGGGGCGGTCACCGCCGCGCCCGTAGCAGGCCGGCCCCGGCTCGGCGCCGGCGGAGGCGGGGCCGACGCGCAGGCCGCGCAGCAGTTCGGGCACGAAGGCGATCGAACCGCCGCCGGCACCGATGCTGCGGACGTCCACGCTGGGCGAGCGGACAGGGTGGTCGCCCACCACCGTGTCGCGGGAGATCAGCGCCTCACCCCCCGTGCAGACCGAGACGTCGGTGGAGGTCCCGCCCATGTCGAGGGTCAGGATGTCGCCGAACCCTGCAGCCGTGGCGACCGCCAGCGCGCCGGCGACCCCTCCCGACGGTCCGGAGATGATGGTCTCCACGGGACGGACCGCCGCCGCTTCGCTCGACATCAGCCCGCCGTCGGAGCGCACCACGTTCACGGCGCAGTCGAGCCCCTCGGCGCGCAGCCGCGAGCCGAAGGCCTGCAGCGATCGGGACACCGACGGCGAGATGTAGGTGTTGACCACGGCGGTCATGGCCCGCTCGTACTCCCGGTACTCCGGCAGCACCTCGTGGGAGAGGGTCACGTGCAGATCCGGTGCGACGTCGGTGGCGATGCGGCGCACCTGCAGTTCGTGGTCGGGGTTGGCGTAACTGTGCAGGAACACGACGGCGATGGCCTCCGCTCCGCGCTCTGCCAGGTCGGCGACGGCACGGCGGGCGACCTCGGTGTCGAGAGGGACCTCGACGGTCCCGTCGGCCCGTACCCGTTCGGGGATCTCGCGGGTCAGCTCGAGGGGTACGAGCGGGTCGGGCTTGACCCAGCTCAACCAGCCGACGAGGGGACCCGGTGTCTGGGAGCGCGCCAGGTGCAGGATCTGGCCGAATCCGGCGGTCGTCAGCAGGCCGATGGTGGCGCCACGCCGGGTGAGCAGCACGTTGAGCGCCGCGGTGGAGCCGTAGTGCAGCGACGCGATGTCAACGCGGCTCGCGCCGGCGGCGTCGCACACCTTGGCGATCCCGTCGGGCACCGCCTCGGTCGGGTCGCTCGCGGAGGGGGTCTTGGCGATCCACGTGCGGCCGTCGGCGGTGTCGGTCAGCACCAGGTCGGTGAACGTGCCACCGGCGTCGACGGCGAGCGAGAGGCTCATCGGTGACCCTCGTGCAGCAGCACGCGGACCGTCTGAACTGGATTCCGGCCTTCGCCGGAATGACGAGGTGTATCGCCGGTCTGGCGCGTCACCGGATCATCCTCCAGGGGACGCGCCGGGAAGATCGGCGAGTTTCGCCAGAACCGCGTCGAGATCCATGACGTCGCCGTACTTGGCGTCGATGTCGAACAGGTTGGCCTCGTGCGGCTCGGCGGCGATGTCGCCGACGCACTGGCGGGGAACGATCGTCCGGAAGCCGCTCTGCATCGAGTCGATCGCCGAGGCGCGCACGCACCCGCTCGTCGTGCACCCCGCCAGGATCACCGTGTCAACGCCCAAGCCGGTGAGGTACGACGCCACCGTGGTGCCGAAGAAGGCGCTGGCGAAACTCTTGACGACGACCGGCTCGTCGGGTCGGCGCCCGAGGCGCTCGTCGAGTTCGACCATCTCGCTGCCGGCCACCGCGTACTTCAACGTCGGGCACTTCTCGATGAACCGGCCGGCGTCCCGTACCGGATCGTCGTAGGCGACGACCGTGTACACGATCGGCGCCCCGCGCGAGCGGGCGGCTGCCAGGAGCCTCGCTGTCGCTTCGATGGCGTCGGAGAAGTCGCCCCCACCCGGGATGGACGGATCCACGAAGCAGCGCTGGAAGTCCACGACGACCACGGCGGCGCGGTCGCCGAAGCCGACGCGGCCACCGAGTTCGGCCCGCTCGTAGATCCGGTGCTTGTCCTCCATGCGGGTCAGATCTTCTCACGCATCGGCGTGCGAGAAGATTCCGGGCCAGGAACCGTTCTCTTCGCCCGACCATGGATTCCGGCCTTCCCCGGAATGACCGGCAGGTTCCCTCGCGCCATTACTCCGCCGTGTTCGGGGCGGCGTACCTGCGTTCCGTCTCCCGCCAGTCGTCGAGCCCGACGAACGTGTTGAAGGCGTCGAATCCGGTGAGGAGGTCGCGCAGTTCATCGGGCGAGTCGATCTCCGCGAGTCGTTCGTAGAACCCAGCGGCGGCTCGGTGGACCGCCAGTGCCACGTCGGCGAAGAGGATCCAGGCGAAGCCGAGTTCTTCGAGCAGGCGGCGGGAGACGTGGGGCGTTCTGCCCTCGTAGGCCCAGTTGAACAACTGCGGCCCCGGCACCTCGGTGGCGATGCGTTGGATCTCCTCGACCGATTCGGGGGCCTCCACGAAGAGCACGTCGGCGCCCGCCGCCGAGTAGGCGTGCGCCCGCTGGAGGGCGGCGTCCAGCCCCTCGGGCGCCCGGGCGTCGGTGCGGGCGATGATCACGAAGTCCTCATCACGGCGGGTGTCGACCGCCGCGGCGACCTTGGCGACCATCTCGGCGGTGGGGATCACCGCCTTGCCGGCCATGTGGCCGCAGCGTTTGGGCGTGACCTGGTCCTCGAGGTGCAATCCCGCGGCTCCGGCCGCCTCCAGCGCCCGCACGGTGCGCATCACGTTGAGCGGGTTGCCGTAGCCGCAGTCGGCATCAGCGATCACCGGACGTTCGACGGCGTCGCAGATCCGGCGCGTGGTCTCGACCATCTCCGTCATCGTCACGAGGCCGATGTCGGGACCGCCGGTGATCGTCGCGGCCGATCCGAAGCCCGTGACATGCAGGATCTCGAACCCCGCGGCCTCGGCCACGCGGGCGGTCAGCGCGTCGTAGGCGCTGACAACCAGCCTGCTGTTGCCGTCGCCGAGCGTGCTGCGCAGCGCAGCCGCCGTCATGGCACGGGCCGGGCGGAGCGGCTCAGTCCGCCCGGCGGTGTGCCGCCTCGGTCATGGGGTGACGTCCTGCAGGTAGAGGGCGCCGAGCGGGTTGGGCGCGACGCCGCCGAACTCGCCGAGATGCACCCACGGCAGCACGGTCTCGACCAGCGGCACGTACGGCACATCTGAGGCCAACAGCGACTGCATCTCCGACAGCAGGGCGTCCCGGGCGGGTCCGAGAGGCTCGGCCACGATCCGGCCGAGCAGGTCGTCGACCGCCTCGCTGCCGTAGCCCTCCAGCTTCACCGACATCGGTCCGACGGCCAGCAGCAGGAAGTAGGCCACGTCGTTCACCAGCGGACGGGTGCCGAACAGCCAGGCGTCGAGTTCGCCGCCGCGGGTCGCCGTGTTGAAGTCGGCGGGCGAGGAGATCAGGTCGATGCTGACGCCGATGCCCACGTCGCGCAGCTGATCCTGGATCAGGACGGCGACCTGCTCGGCGTACGGTCCCGGACCCGAGCTGGGGTTGATCGACAGCGTGAATTCGAAGCCGTCGGCCAGACCCGCCTCGGCGAGCAGTGCCCGCGCCGCGTCCGGGTCGTAGCGGGCCGCCATGTCGGTCGGCGGATCGGGCTGCGGGATCGCCGTGGAGATCGGGTACAGCCCGGGCGTGCCGAGTCCGGCGTACGCCCCGGCGATCAGGGCGTCACGGTCGATGGCCAGCGAGATGGCCTGGCGCACGCGCACATCGTCGAACGGCGCGAAGCGAGTGTTGAGCGACAGCTTGTCCAGGTTCACGTCGAGCCCGGCGATCGGGTCGATGCCGTCGCCGCCGGCCGCCACGACGCTCTGGAACAGGTCGAAGGTCAGACCGCCCACGAAATCCACCTCGCCGGAGCCCACCAGCAGCATGCGGTTACCGGCGTCGGGCACCGCCCGCATGACGACGTTGTCGATGGCCACGCTGTCGGCACCCCAGTAGTTCGGGTTCTTGGTGAGCCGGATCTCCTCGCCGGGGATCATGGACTCCACCTGGAAGGCGCCGTAGCTGGCCGAGTTGGTGGCCATCCACTCCTGCGCCCACGGGTCCTCGTCGGTGGCCTGGCTCCGGGCCTCGACGCTGTCGATGATGCCCATGCCGTACCAGGTGAGCACCGGCAGGGTGAGCGAGTTGGCGGACGGGGCCACGAGCCGGAAGGTGCGGTCGTCGATCACCTCGATGGGGTTCTCCCCGTCGATGCCGCCGACGTTCAGCAGGAACGGCGTGATGAAGTCGGTCTCCAGCCCGCGCTGGAAGGTCCAGAGCACGTCGTCGGAGGTGACCTGGTTGCCGGAGGGGCTGAGCGCCTCGCGCAGGGTGAAGACGTAGCTGCCGCTGTCCTCTTGCGTCCACGACTCGGCCAGCTCGGGCTGCAGGTCGGCCGGACCCTGCAGCGCCATCGCGCCCTCGGCCAGCGGCACGTAGCGGACGAGCGTGCTGACCACGCTCTGGGTCGTCTCACCGGTCGGCCGGCCCTGGTACACCGCCGGGTCCACGTTCGACGGCACCGCCGGGAAGATCATCGTGAACGTCACCGGCTCGGGCTCCGGCTGGGGACGTGGCGCCGGAGGCGGGACGGGTGAGGCAGCGGGCGCGCCCCGCGCGCGGGAGGCCGGGCAAAGCGAG
>JAPPKQ010000177.1 GCA_028819945.1 bacterium
GAGATCATGGCCGACCTGGACAAGGAGAAGCGGCGCTCCGCCGGTCGCCTGGGCCGGACGCTCCGCCGTCGCGGCAAGGGCCGCGGCGCGCGCGGCTGACCGGCGGTCCTGGATGCCCGACCTCCACGACGTGTTCTCGGTCGCGCACGCCGCTGCCCTGGGTGGCGCCGGCTGGCTGCAGCAGCGACGCCTGGCGGCGGCCGAATCCTTCGGGACCGCCGAACTGCCGTCGGCCGGCGAGGAGGAGTGGCGCTACAGCCCCGTCGCCGGGCTGCACCTCGAGGCCTACCGGCCGGCGCCCCCCACCGGCGGGAACGGGCCCGCGGTCGGCGGAGTCCTGCCGGGCTCGCTGCGGGATCGGCTGGGCGCCCTGAGCGCGCTCGTGGTGACCTGTGACGGCCGGCTCGTCAGCACCGAGATCACGCCGGAGGCCGAGGCCGCCGGCCTGGTGCTGCACCCCCTCGGCGAGGCGCCCGAGCCGGTGGCTGCACTGGGCGGCGTGCTCGCGGCGCCGAGCGACGTGTTCGGGCTGATGAACGACGCCTTCTGCGGTGCTCCCCTGCTGCTGGAGATCCCCCGCGGCGTGCGCCTGACCGAGCCGGTGGCGATCGTGAACGTGCTGCGCGCCGCGTCGCTCGCGGTCTTCCCGCGCCTTGTGGTGGTCGTGGGCGACGGCGCAGAGGCGCAGGTGGTCAACGTGCTGGTCTCGGGTGAGGAGGAGGGGTTCGCGGCGCCCGTGGCAGAGCTCGACGTGGGTCCCGCCGCCCGGCTGCAGTACCTCAACCTGCAGGAGCTCGGTCCGCAGGCCACCGGCATCGACCAGACGGCGGCGACGGTCGCCTCCCAGGGCCATCTCGCCATCGGGTTGGCCGCCGTCGGCGGGTCCTACTCCCGCTGCCGGGTGGACTGCACGCTCTCGGGACGGGGCGCCACCGGCGACATGTCGGCGATGTACTTCGGCGACCGCGACCAGGTCCTGGACTTCCGCACCTTCCAGAACCACTCGGCACCCGACACCAACAGCAACCTGCTCTTCGTGGGCGCCGTGGAGGATCGAGCCCGCTCCATCTACTCGGGACTCATCCGGGTGGGAGCCGAAGCGCGCGGCACCGACGCCCAGCAGACGAACCGCATCCTGAAGCTCTCCGAGGAGGTGTGGGCCGACTCGGTCCCCAACCTGGAGATCGAGAACAACGACGTGCGCTGCGCCCACGCCAGCTCGGTCGGACCGATCGACGAGGATCACCGCTTCTACCTGGAGAGCCGGGGCGTGCCCCCCGACGTGGCCGAGCGGCTCATCGTGGAGGGGTTCTTCGGGGAGGTGCGCGGCCGGCTGCCGGTGCAGTCGGTGGCGGCCTCCTTCGACGAGATGGTGCGCGCCAAGATCGGTCCCGATCGATGAGGCGAGAGGAGTGGCGATGAGCGGGGAGAGTCCGGCGGGTGCGGTGCGGCTGTGCGGGCGGGCCGATCTGGCCGACGGCGAGGCCCGCTGCTTCGTGGCGGAGGGTCGGCGGGTGGCCCTGGCCCGCATCGGCGAGGAGTTCTTCGCCGTCGACGACACCTGCAGCCATGCCGACTACTCGCTCGCCGAGGGTGACGTGGACGTCGACGAGTGCGCCCTCGAGTGCCCCGCCCACGGCAGTCTCTTCGACCTGCGCACGGGCGAGGCGCTGACCCTGCCCGCGGTGGTGCCTGTGGCCGCCCACGACGTGGCGGTCTCCGATGCCGGCGTCTTCGTCACGCTCCGCCCGAGGTAGCACCGTGAGCGAGCTGATCGTCGAGGGCCTGTGGGCGAACGCGGCCGAGGAGTCGATCCTGCAGGGCGTCGACCTGCGCGTGGCCGCGGGCGAGGTGCACGCTGTCATGGGCCCCAACGGCTGCGGCAAGTCCACCCTGGCGCATGTCTTGGCGGGTCGGCGGGGCTACACCGTCACCGCCGGACGGGCGCTGCTGGACGGCGCCGACCTGCTGGCCCTCAGCCCCTTCGAGCGGGCGCGGGCGGGGCTCTTCTTGGCCATGCAGTACCCCACCGAAGTTCCGGGCGTGAACCTTCTGGACGTCTTGGGGGCGGCGCTGGCGGCCGCGGGGCGCGACCCGGCCGCCGACGGTCTGGGTGCGGTGCTGAGCGCCGAGGCCGAGCGTCTGGGCGTGCCGGCGGCGCTGCTGGAACGGGCGGTGAACGTCGACCTCTCCGGCGGCGAGCAGAAGCGAGGCGAGGCGCTGCAGCTCGCCGTGCTGCGACCGTGCATCGCCGTGTTGGACGAGATCGACTCGGGACTCGACGTCGACGCCCTGCGCGCTGTGGCTCGCCGCATCGAGGAGGCCACCGCCGAGGGTCTCGGCGTGCTGGCCATCACCCACTACACCCGCCTGCTGGGCGTGCTGCAGGCCGACCGCGTCCACATCATGATCCGCGGCCGGATCGTCGCTTCCGGCGGCCCCGAGTTGGCCGACGAGCTGGAGCGAACGGGCTACGAACGCTGGGACCGGCCCGCCCCCGCCGAGGTGGCCGTCAAGCTGGGTCGCAGCTTCTAGCTCCCTTCCTCCCCCTCCGCCCGCCGTGGCGGCGAAGGCCGGAAGTCCATGTGCCCGAGGTGCCGGCCGGGCCGCTGCGGCGGTGCCGTCCCGGGGTTACTGTGGCGCCATGACCGATCCCAACGAACTGATCGACGACGCCACCGTCGACGCCCGGCTCGGCGAGATCCCCGGTTGGGAGCGACGCGGCAACGCCCTGCACCGCGACTTCGAGTTCGCCGACTTCACCGCCGCCTTCGGGTTCATGGCCGCGGTGGCCTGCGTGGCCGAGCGGCTGTTCCACCATCCCGAGTGGTCGAACGTCTGGAACAAGGTCTCCATCGCCATCAGCAACCACGCCGCCGGCGGCATCACCGAGAAGGACTTCGACTTCGCCGCCAGGGTGAACAGGCTCACCGGCTGAGGCGCCGATTTCGGGACCGGTCTACGGGCCGTCGAGGCGCAGGAGCAGACGTCCTGGTACGTGAACGACGATCCGGTCCTGAACGGGCCGTCGCGGTACTGGTACCGGGGTGACGCCGGGCGGGGTTACGGGTCGAACAACTACCGGTTCACGTACGGGATCGCGGGGGAGTCGAGCGCGGAGAACTGGGCGCGCTGGTCGATGGGCCGCCGGGTGGGCCGCCAGGAGGTCGAGGTGTACGTGCCTCACACGAAGGCGACCGCCACGGTGGTCTACCGGATCGATGTGGGGGGCAGCGTGTTCACGCGGCGGGCAGCGCAGCGCGACGTCTCCGGTTGGACGTCCTTGGGCGGCTACGACGCCGACGGCGCGCGGGTGACGATCACGCTGCGCGACAACGACGCCCGCTCAGCGAGTGCCGAAGCGATATCTCGCCTTTGAGAGTCAGTCGTCTCCAACGCCATGGACCGTGGCCAGGTGACGATGACGTGAGCATTTACTTTGATGATTCGAACGAACTTAACCATAGGTTGTTGCGTTACGAGGGTGAGTTTGAATGGTTTGAACCAAACGAGATCAGGACGAGAGCTGCCGCTGAACGATTCCTTGAAGGTCAAGCAGGTGACATCCTCGAGACCTCTTCTTCTACTGAAAATGAACCGGAAACGAGCTACACTGGGAGCGAATTCAGATTCGACAATATCGCAGGAAAGTCTGACAATGCGCCCTTGCGGATAAGAGTCAGGGGAGTATACCGCTGCGAGCAATACACCCTTGAGTCAGATTAGAGTGAATGGCGCTATTGGTGGCCAGGAGACCCGGGTGAGTTGGATGCCCTTCAAGAAGATGCGAGAGACAAGCTGGATGGTTGCGAAGCCTTGGAATATGTTGATGACGCTCTTGAGGTCATCGGACTTGGCTTCGCCGTATCCGAGGCCACAGGAGCGCAGAGTGCAAGGGATGCGATCAGGGCGTTGAGGCCCACGCGGGGAAGCCTCGGCCTGACAGTCGCACTAACCGTGGCGATAAAGGTCCTGAATTGCTATCCCAATGATATGACTGGCGAGCTAGAAATGGTCACTAGTCTGGTCCCTGTCGTTGGGTCTATCGTTGAACTGATGGGCATCACCGACTTTCTCCGAAATTACGAAATCTGCTATGATTTCAACGGAATTAATTCTCAAGACGGTGATGCCGCGATTGAAGCCATAATGCAGAATTGTAGGGCCTTTAGGAGGTGACTTGTCGATGTATGCAGGGAGGGTATGCGAAGCCCACAAACAGGGACGCTCTACCGGCGGTAGGCGGTGGCTATGTGGTAGGGCCGCGAGTTGGCATGCTCAACGGGCCATCGCATTCCCAGAGGGAAGCTCACTCGAGCACTTCTCCTACGTTTGGACGTGAGATAGTTTGAAGTCCCGGATACATCTTGTCGTCGTGGTTGTGGTGGCTGTCGTGGCGGGTTTGTTGGGGCTGGTTGTGGTTGTTTCGTCGGTTGCGGCACAGAAGGAGGTGGGTGGGCCTTCGGAGCCGGTGGGTGTGGGGGTG
>JAPPKQ010000478.1 GCA_028819945.1 bacterium
CGCGCCCCACTCCCCCCCCCACGGCTCTCCCCAGCACTCGACGGCGCCGGCCAGCGCGGCGCGGGCCGTCCGGGCGCGAGCCTGCGCGGCCCGCCGCTCCGTGGCGGCCGCCGACGGAGGGTGGCCGAGGCGGCTGATCGCGTCGCACAGGTCGTCCCCGACGTCGCGCCGCACGAGGGCCGTCTCCAGCGCTGCGAGGTCGAGCCGCCCTGGAGGCTTGCGCCCGAGCAGCGACGTGAGGCTCAGATCGCTCGCCCGATCGAGATCCGGGCGGGTGATCGAACCGCGCCAGTGCGGCCCGTTGCGGTCGAGCCCCCGGCGGACCGCCGCCCAGAGTTCGCCCAGGCCGGGGGCCAGCAACGATTCCGGTATGTCGCGATCGGTCACAGCGCGCGCCGAGAGTGCCGGGCAAACGACGCACGGGACTCCGAGGACGTGGATTCGGGCCTTCGCCGGAATGACTGGAACCTGGCACTTGCCGTCATCAGCAGAGTTGCAAATCGCGAGCGGGCACCGGTGCCCGGAGCCGGTCCGGCGACGGCCCACCGCCCGGCGGAGGCGCGGTGATCACAACAGGGAGACCTGCTCGATGCCGTCGTCCGTCTCGGCGTCGACCTGAACGTCGGCGCGGTAGCGCCACGCTGCGGGGAGGAGCCGGACGCAGTCGGCATCGACCTCAGCGAGCCGGTGGTCCTCGAGCAGGTCGAGGATCTCGCCGGTCAGACGCTCGGGGTCCTCGGCCAGTCGCGACCAGTACCGGCGCCGCTCGACGGCGAGCGCCCGGACCTCCTCCACCAGGGCGTCTCGCGGCATCGTGGCGCTGTCCGCCTCGATGAGCCGGTCGAGGAGCAGGAGGGCCGCGTGGCCGACGGTGCCGCCGGCGGGGAACCGGCTGTCGGTCAGCCCGTCGCCGGGATCGATGACGGCGATGCCCTCGGCGCGGGCCTCGAAGTGCACCCCGAACATCTCCTCGAGGATGGCCGACTCCTCGCCGAGCCGGCGTCGCAGTTCGCCCCATTCGTCGTCGCTGAGGTCGCTGCGGTACAGCACCGGCTCCTCCAGCAGCGTGGCGCGCATCCACTGGCGCGATGCGGTCGACCGTTCGGGCCGGTCCTCCAGTTCCTGCGGTGTGTCCGCCCTCCCCAGCGACGGCAGCGGCAGGAGCGCCACGCGGTCGGGGCGGATCTTCAGCACGGCGTCGGCTTCGGCATCGCCGGCGTAGCGATCGACACGGTCGTGCATCTCGGCCACCACGCCGTGGCCGATCAGCCAGCGCAGCGCCGTCACCAGGGCGCGGCGATCGGCCGGCTCGTCGGTGACGGTCACGCCTGCGTCGGTCGCCGCGGACCGCACCTCGTGGAGCAGGTCGCGGAGGCTGATCACGCTCGGTCCGGCTGCCACCGCCGCCAGGGCCAGCGCCAGCATGGTGTACTCGCGGATCGCGAACGGGCGCTGCTGCGCGGTCGTCGTGCGCAGCGGTCGCCGGCCGGCCACCGCGGTCGTCTTGTACAGGCGGGCCGTGTCGACGGTGACCTGCAACCGGTACCCGAAGCGCTGCGTGAACCAGCGGTCGAGGACTTGCTCGTGCCGCCTGATCAGCCGGAACACCTCCGGGTCGTCTTCGGCCAGCAGCAGCGGTCGCGCCACCAGACAGCGGGCCGCGACGCGCAGGTCGAGTGCCCGCTGAGGGTCCGCTGCGGTCGCCGCGGTCACGTCGCGACTCCGGTCGCCGAGGCCTGCGTCCGGGCCGGCTCGGGAGCGCCCGGTCCGGCACCGACCGCGACCTCCAGTCCGCCCAGGGCGAGCCTGCCTTCGGGGCACTCCACGACGGTTCGCACTCCCTCGATGCGGCGCACTTCGCAACGCACGCCGTCTGCGGTGGCGGCACGGACGGTGGCGCCGGGCGAGTAGCCGTGCCCGGAGCGCCCCAGCAGATCGCGCAGCAGCGTGAAGGAGGCGACCGAGAGTTGCGCCCCGTCGAGGAGCCCGCCCTCGCCGGCGCTCTCCAGCAATTCCGCGGCGACGGCTTCGCGGGCGACGCGCTCCCGCTCGCGCCGCTGCCTGATCCAGGCGCGCTCGGTGCGCCGGTCGCGAACCGGGGTGGCCAGGCCGCGCTGGCTCCGGTCGCCGCGGATCCGCAAGGACACGGCGACGGTGGCACGCGGCGCCTCGCGCCACGGCGTGACGGTGGGGACCGGGTCGTCGGCGTCGGCCGCCGGCGCCCCGATGCGGCGGCAGGAACCGAGCCCGAAGGCGGCGGCTGCGATCCGGTGAGCGTCGCCGGCGCTCGTGGCCCGGTCGAAGAATCCGGCCAGCTTGACGAAGTCGGCGCGCCGTGAGGCGGCGCCCAGGCCCGCTCGCGACAGCCTGGTCACGTTGGCGGTCAGCGTCCGGACAGCGGCGACGGCCTGCCGGGTGAGCTGGTCCAGCCGGGAGGGACGTCCCGGCGGCGGCCTGAACCACGCCGCCAGATGCTCCCAGTCCGCGGGGTCGGTGCCCTTCAGGCGGCGGACCGGAACGTCTGCGGCCAGGCCGGCGTCGTCCACGCGGGCCGCCAGGCCGGTGCGCAGAGCGGGCAGCAAGTCGTCAAGGCGGGTGAGGATCGCCTCGAGGCCACGGGCGATGGGGCGCGTCATTCGCTCGATCTCGCTGAGTTTCTCCGAGACATACCCCACGAGCACGGTGGCGAAGAGCTGCACCTCCCCGGCGTCGAGGTCGTAGCGGTTCTGCCACTGGTTCAGTTCGGCGAAGAACTGCGTCAACTCGCTGGTGAAACGCTCGTGAAGGTCGAAGATCCGCCGAACCCGGTCTGCGAGTTCCTCGCCGCCCGCTCCGGCGTCCAGTTGCGCCGCCAACTCCTCGAGAGTCAGGTGCAGGTCGCGCAGCCGGCCTGCCTGCACGTCGCCGATCTCGTCCACCCCCGCCAGCACGCCCTCGACGAGTTCGTGGACCTCTTGGCCGGCGCGAGTGATGAGGTAGCGGTTTCGCCTGCGGTAGTAGTCGTCGAGGCTCGCCGGCGCGCCGATCGACGAGGACACGGTGAGGTTGCCCCAGCGCCGCAGGCTCTCGAGCCGGGCGGCGACCGCATCGGCATCCAGGCCGGCGTCGGCCGCGACCTGATGGGCGGCCACGTCGTCGCTGGTGAACTCGGCGAAGAACGTCCCGGCGAAGACGCTGAGGATCGCCCGGTACTCCTGCCACTCCTCTCCGCCGAGGTAGCGGAACAGCTGCCTCGCCCGCCCCCGCTCGCCGGCGGCGCCGTTGCCGACGCCGCCACCGTCACCAGAGCCAATCCCCCCGCCATTGCCGGTGCCGCCACCGTCACCATTGCCGATCCGGCCACCGTCTCCTGTACGGTGCGGCGGGGCCACGCCAGGCTCCTCGCGGCTCACGGTGTCTCCCGGCGCGCCAGGGTGGCGCCGTCCCAGTGGTAGTGCTCCAGCAGGATCGCCTTCAGCTCCGCGTCCCGGATGACCTCGGTGATAGCGAGCTGCGGGACACAGGCGTGGGTTCCCCAGAGCCGCTCGCTGGTGGCGACGAGGTCGAGATCGAGGTCCACCAGCAGCCCGAAGAGCGCGGCGTGGTTGTCCTCGGAGACCTTGGCAAAGGCGTCGTCGAGGAGCACGAACCGGGCGATGCCCGACCGGTCATGCTCGGGTCCGGGCTGCTGGGCGGCGAGCGCGTCGTGGGAGGCGGCGACCGCCGCGAAAAGCGACAGGTAGGTGACGATCTTCTTCTCGCCCTCCGACAGCGGCGTGCGGCGGCTGAGGCGCGTCTCGCTGCCGCCGCCGCGCTGCACCATCACGGTCAGCTCGTGCCAGAGCTTGTAGTCCAGCGTGCCGGCAACGAGTTGCCGGTAGGGCACATCGGGCTCCAGATTCCGGGCCTCGGCGAGGCGCGCCGAGAGCAGGGAGCGCAGCTCGTGCTCGTCCTCCTCGAGCCGCAGGTCGGGACGAGTGGCCAGCAGTTCGACCATGCGGGCCGTCGGCGCGTCGAGTTCGGGGGAGCGGCGCCAGCGCAACCGCACGCCCACGTCGTGTGCCGTCGCCACGCTGGTGAGCCGCCCGTTCATCAGGTCGACGAATTTTCCGGCGCGGTGCACCTTCTCGGCGATCTCCGTGGCGATCAGGCCCTGCAACAACTCGCGCAACGCATCGGCCTGCTTGCGGTCGAGCAGCCCGACGAGCTGGCTGTGTTGCCCGGCGACCACCATTGCCGCCTCGGCCAGGGGCGCCCGACCCAGCGGCCCGGCGACTTCGACGGCGAGGGGCAGCGAGGGGTCCTCTTGGCGCGCCTCGGCGTCCCAGCCGGCGCCGAGCGCATCCCGCCGCTGCAGGAGCGAGCCATGCACGCTGTTGATGTCGACGGCAGCGGCCTCGGCGGCGCCGCCGGCCAGCAACCGCTCGATGCCGCCGAGCATCTCACCGAGACCCTTCGAGCCGCCGTGGACGGCGACGATCGCCTCGGTGGCACCCTCA
>JAPPKQ010000258.1 GCA_028819945.1 bacterium
GTTGCAGATGAGCGCGGTGACGGCCTCGTGGCCGGCGAAGGACAGGCCGTAGATCACCGACTCCACCTCTCGGTAGGTCATGTCGGCGGGGTGGGCCTCGTGGGCGTCGATGAGCTCGGATGCCAGATCGTCGCCGCGCTCGTCGCGCTTGGCGGCGGTGAAGTCGCGGCAGTAGCGCCAGTAGTTGAGCATGTGCTGGGCGATGACCGCCTGCTCGTCGGCGCTGGGGGCGCCCCAGGAGAATGCCTTGCGGTCGCTGCACCAGCTCTTCAGCATCTCGTCGTCGCTCTGGGGGAAGCCGATGAAACGGAAGATGGTCTCGCCGGGCAGCGGGAAGGCGAAGGCCTCCACGAACTCCGCCGGCGGGCCGGCGCCCAGCATGGCGTCGATCAGCTCGTGGCTGCGGCGGCGGATGTAGGGCTCGAGGTCGCCCATCCGCTTGTTGGAGAACCCCTGGCGGGTGTGGACCCGGATGCGGCCGTGGTCGGGTTCGGGGCGGTTGGACATGACCGCCACCGGGTCGAAATCCGGGGCACTGAGGATGTCTTGCGCCTCCGGCGCCAGCGGGAAGACGGGGTCTTGCACGTTCACCGAAGCGAACGTCTCGTGGTCGGTGAAGATGCGCTCGATCTCGTCCATCTCGCACACGACCAGGTAGCCGAGCTTCTGGGCGTAGAACACCGGCGTCGTGTCTCGGAGTTCGGCGGCGATGGCGTAGGGCTCGGCGAGGTAGTCGTCGTTCAGGGGGCTCCA
This sequence comes from bacterium, assembly GCA_028819945.1. Classification (GTDB taxonomy): domain Bacteria; phylum Actinomycetota; class Acidimicrobiia; order Acidimicrobiales; family CATQHL01; genus VXNF01. Next base: position 754 of record JAPPKQ010000258.1, read on the forward strand.
GTCGGGGTGCACGGGGCAGCCAGCGGGTGGAGGTGGCGGGGAGGGCCGCTCGGAGTGGTACTTGCGGGTGGTCACCCGAACTCCACGGTGAAGGCACCGAGCGGGCCGTAGTCGAAATCGAAGGTGTCGCCGGATTCCACCGGCATCGGCCGGGTGAAGGAGCCGGCGAGGATGGTCTGCCCGGCCTCGAGCGTGCGCCCCTGGGCGGCGTAGCGGCGGGCGAGCCAGACGATGCCGCGGGCGGGGTGGTCGAGTACGCCGGCCGCCAGTCCGGTCTCGGTGATCTCGCCGTTGCGGTAGGCGAGGGCGCCGACCCAGCGGAGGTCCACCTCCCGGGGCCCCACCCGGCGCCCGCCGCAGATGATGCCGGCGTCGGCGGCGTTGTCTGCGATGGTGTCGGTCACGGTGCGGGTGCGCCCGCTGGTGGGGTCGGTGCGGAAGGTGCGGGCGGCGATGATCTCCACGGCGGGAGTGACGTACTCGGCGACGTCCAGCACGTCGTCCACCTCAAGGTCCGCGCCTGCCAGGTCGCTTCCCAGGACGAACGCCAACTCCACCTCGATCCGCGGGTCGCAGAAGTCCTCCGCCGGCGGTCCCTCGCCAGGCGAGAACACCATGGCGTCGGTGAGGAAACCCGAGTCGGGCGTGGTGATGTTCATGGCCTGCTGCATGGCGTGGGAGGTGAGGCCGACCTTGTGGCCGATCAACCTCTCGCTCCGACTCTGGCGCAGCCCCAGCCAGGCGGCCTGGACGCGGTAGGCGTCCTCGATGGTCATGTCGGGGTGGACCGACGTGGTCTGGCGGATCTGGGTGCGGTTGCGCTCGGCCTCGTCGAGCAGCCGGGCCTCGGCGTCTATCTGCGCGTCGCTGAGACTCACGACGCCTCCGCCTCCTCGGTCGCCGACAGGGCGGCCAGATCGGCCAACTCGTCGAGCAGGTTGGCGAGCCGCTCGGCGCCGAATTCCTCCTCGATGCGGTTGTAGGCGGCCTCGGAGTGGGGCGCAATGCGGCGCACGAGGCCCCGACCGGCGTCGCTGAGGCCGAGGCTGGCCCGGCGCTGGTCACCCTTGGTGGTCCGGCGCTCCACCAGGCCGCGGCCCTCGAGGTTGGCGATGATGCGCGAGGCGCTCGGCACTTGCAGGGCGGTGCGCTCGGCCAGCCCCGTGAGGTCGAGGCGGTCGTCGGCGGCGGTGAGGGCGCGCAGCACCCGCCATTGCTGTTCGGTGAGATCGTGGGCGGCCAGCAGCGGGCGGAAGCGGCGCATGGCCTCCTCCCGGGCCCGCAGCAACGCCATCGGCAGTGACTGGCTGAACGGGCGCATCCCGATGGCATCGCCGGCCAGTACATCCAGATGTACACGGTGGTCCGCCTGCGGCTGCGGCTCGTCGGCGATGGTGTTGCGCAGCGTGCCGATCTCCGGCACCGAGACCTCCACGACGTCGCCGGGTCGTAGCCAGGCGGGCGGATCCAGGCGGGCGCCGGCCCCGGTGGGTGTCCCGGTGCAGATCACGTCGCCGGGACGAAGCGTGGCGAAGGTGGACAGGTAGTGGATCTGGTACTCGATGCCGAAGCGCATCGCCGCAGCGGTGTCGTTCTGGCGCACCTCGCCGTTGACGCGGGTGACCAGCTGCAGCGCATCGAGGTCGTCGAACTCGTCGATGGTCACCAGCCACGGTCCCATGGCGCCGCTGGCTTCCCAGTTCTTGCCCTGGGTGACGTTGAAGCGACCGTGGCGGACCCAGTCGCGGATCGTGCCCTCGTTGGCGAGCGACAGGCCGGCGATGTGGCGCCGGGCAGCCCCGATGGGGATGCGGCGCCCGGCGGTGCCGATGACGACGACGATCTCGCCCTCATAGTCGAGCTGCTCGCTCTCCGGCGGCCGCAGCAGGTCTTGGCCGTGGCCGACAAAGGAGTCCGGGAACCGCACGAACACCGACGGGTAGGAGTCCTCGCTGCGCTCGGCGTACTCGTCCGCCCGGCCGCCGTAGTTGACGCCGATGCAGAAGATCTTCCGCGGCGCGGGAAGGAGGCGCTCGAAAGTGACGCGTTCCAGGCGGTGGTCGGGCGGATCGGCGGCGAAGGCGGCCGCCTCGGCGAGGCGACCCAGGCTCAGCAACTCGGTGAGGTCCTCGGTGTCCGCCAGCCGGCGACCCAGGTCGACGACCCCGGTGCCGTCGGCGCTTAGCAGCCCGAAACTCGCCTCGCCGTGGATCGAGTAGGACAGGAGCCGCATACCGATGGTGCCTCCGTGCCTGATAGCTGGGCTTTCGCCGCGATACTATACATGATAAGCAGTTGCTGAATCTGTGAAATATCAGCGTGGCGGTCCGCCATGGATACCGCCAGGGAGCGGGCAGAGGGAGCGAGGGCCGTGGCCCACATCACCATCGAGCACTCGGCCAACCTGGCCGACCACCACGACGTCCAGGCGCTGGTGGGAGCGGTACACACGGCCGCCGCGGCGCACGGTCTGACACCGCTCGACGGCTTGCGCACCCGGGCCGTCACACGCAACCACTACCGCATCGCTGCCGGCGACCCGGACTACGCCTTCGTGGCGATCACGGTGCGCGTCGGCCCCGGGCGCGACGCCGCCGCACGCCGCACCTACCTGGAGACCATCCTCGATGCCGCCGAGGCGCACATCGGTGCAACGCCGAGCCCTCTTGCGGTCGCGTGGTCAGCCGAAGTCACCGAAATCGACGCAGCCTTTCGCATCAACCGCAACGAGGTGCGCGCCCGCATCGCCGAGCAACGGCAGCAGCGCCCGGAGTCGCTGCGATGACCGCCGCGGCGGGTCTCGCCGAGAATCTTGCGGCCGCCAAGGCTCACCTGTCCCGCTTCGTCGCGGAGCCGACGCCACATCTCATCGCCGGGGAGGCTGCGCCTAGCGCCACCGGCGCCACGTTCACGAACCACTCCCCTATCGACGGCACCGCCATCGGCGAGATCGCAGCCGGCGACGCCGCTGACGTGGACACCGCCTCACAGGCTGCGGCTGAGGCGTTCGACACCTGGCGCACCATCACCGGCACCAAGCGCCGGGAGATCCTGCATCGCATCGCTGATCTGATCGTCGAGCGGGCCGCCCAGATCGCCGTCACCGAGTGCGTCGACACGGGCCAGACCATCCGGTTCATGCGCGCCGCCGCGCTGCGGGGTGCGGAGAACTTCCGCTTCTTCGCCGACCGGGCGCCGGGCGCCGCCGACGGCCTTGCGCTTCCCTCCGAGCACCACGTCAACTACACGACCCGCCATCCCATCGGGCCGGTCGGTGTGATCACCCCGTGGAACACCCCGTTCATGCTGAGCACCTGGAAGATCGCCCCAGCGCTTGCCGCGGGCTGCACCGTGGTCCACAAGCCGGCCGAGTGGAGCCCGCTGACCGCGCACCTGCTGGGCGAGATCGCCGGCGAGGCGGGTCTGCCGCCGGGCGTGCTCAACGTGGTGCACGGCATGGGCGAGACCGCCGGGCGGGCCGTCACCGAACATCCCGCCATCAAGGCCATCGCCTTCGTGGGCGAGTCCGCTACCGGCTCGCGCATCGCCGCGCAGGGCGCGCCCACCCTCAAGCGCACCCACTTCGAACTCGGCGGCAAGAACCCGGTGATCGTCTTCGACGACGCCGACTTGGATCGGGCCGCCGACGCCGTGCTGTTCATGATCTACAGCCTCAACGGCGAGCGCTGCACCAGCTCCAGCCGCCTGC
>JAPPKQ010000480.1 GCA_028819945.1 bacterium
CGGTGCGCACCCGCGCGCCATCCCGGGCTCCTCTCGAGGACCGGTACGCCGTGGGCAGCCGGGGGCTGGCGTATTCTTGCGGCCATGCCGCGAGCCTTCGCCGCCGGGGACGACGAACTCGTCGAAGCCGAGCGTCTCATCCGCGCCGAGCTCGGCGCCCTCGACCTGGACCTGCTGGCGCTGGCCGCGGTGTCGAACATCTTCCGGGCCGCCACCGCCGTGCGGAACCACATGGAGCGCGGCGTGCTCCACCAGTACGAGTTGTCCTGGAGCGCCTTCGTCGTGCTGTTCGTGTTGCGTGTCTGGGGCGAACAGGAGTCCGGGCACCTGGCCGCCGAGGCCGGCATCACCGGCGGAACCCTGACCGGCGTGCTCAACACGCTGCAACGCAAGGGATACGCCGAGCGTGTGCCGCACCCCACCGACGGCCGCCGGATGCTGGTGCGAACCACCGAGTCGGGCCACCGCGTCGTGGACGAGATCATGCCCGCCTTCAACAAGCAGGAGGCGCTGGTCACGCGTGACCTCAGCGACGCCGAGGCGACCCACCTGGCCGCACACCTGCGGACACTGCTGCGCACCGTCGCCGACCTGAACACATCCTGAAGCCGGCCTCGACAACTCTCCCGAGAAACTGTTAGGGTCCAAACGATTCTACTCGAGCGTGCCCGTCGGTGAAGGCACGCCGACCCCAGGGAACGAGGCGACAGGTATGGGCGAGATCGTCGGGGCAGGGCTCGTATCGCACGTCCCGCCCATCGTGATGCCCCCCGAGGAGCGGCGACAACTCAACGACGGCGAGGACTTCAGCCTCTGCGCCGGTCTCGAGCGCCTGCGAACCGAGCGCCTCGACGAGTTGCGCCCCGACGTGATCGTGGTGTTCGACACCCACTGGTTCAGCACCTTCGAGCACGTCTGCACCGCGCACGAGCGCCGCAGCGGTCTGTTCACCTCCGACGAGCTGCCGCGGGGCATGCGGCAGATGCCCTACGACATCCCCGGCGATCCCGAGTTGGCGTTCGGCCTGGCGGCGCTGGCGGAGGCCCGGGAGGACACCTGGGTGCTGGCCTGCGACGACCCCTACCTGCCGATCCACTACCCCACCGTCAACCTCCTGGGCTACCTGCAGGGCGACGAGGCCTGGGTGTCGGTGAGCATCTGCCAGACCGCCACGACCGACGACTTCCTGCTGCTGGGCGAGTTGCTGGCGGCGGCGGTGGCGGGACTCGGTCGGCGCGCCGTGCTGCTGGCCTCCGGCGGCCTCAGCCACCGGTTCTGGCCCCTGCAGGAGCTCCGCGCTCACGAGTCGGCGGATCTGCGGAACATCAGCAGCCCCGAGGCGCGGGCCGCCGACGAGCGTCTCATCGAGCAGATGCGCGCGGGCGACCATGCCGGCGTCCTGGCGGGCCTGGACGACTTCCGCAGGCACGCGCCGGAGGGGTTCTTCGGCCACTACCTGATGATGGCCGGGGCACTGGGCGGCGCGGCCTGCCGGGCGCCGGGCGAGATGTTCTCCGCCTACGAGTCGGCGGCGGGCACCGGGCAGGCGCACATCTGGTTCGACCGGCCCCCCGGCGGCTGGAAGGCTTGAGGCTCGCCGCACCCACCGGCCAGGATGACGACCTCCAGGAGGCTGCCATGAGATTCGCCAACGTGTCCGGACGGGCGTGCCTGGTGCTGGACGGCCGGGCCGTCGACATCGCCGAGGCGTCCGGCGGCGCCCTGAGCTCGGACCCGATGATGACGGCCGACCTGGCCAACCATGCGGCACTGCAGGTCTTGGCCGCCGAGACCGACCCGGCGGGCTGGCCCGAACTGCGGCAGGCCGACCTGGGACCGCCCGTGCCGCGACCCGGAAAGATCATCGCCATGGCACTCAACTACCGCGGCCACGCGGAGGAGGCCGGCCTGGCGATCCCCAGCGAACCGCACGTCATGGCCAAGTTCCCCACCTGCATCTGCGGCCCCTACGACGATGTGCCGATCGGTGCCCTGGACATGGTCGACTACGAGGTGGAGTCAGTGGTGGCCATCGGGCGGCGCTGCAAGGGCGTGGCAGACGAGGAGGCCTGGCAGTACATCTCCGGGCTGACCTGCGGCAACGACGTGAGCGACCGCGACGAGCAGTTCCGCCCGCCCGTGCGGCAGTTCTCCCTGGCGAAGAGTTACGACGCCTTCGGGCCCATCGGCCCGACCATGATCACGCCTGACGAGGTGGCCGACCCGAACGATCTGGCGCTGAGTTGCCGGGTGGACGGCGAACTGCGCCAGCAGGCCCGCACCAGCGACTTCATCTTCGACGTTCACTACCTCATGGCGTGGCTGTCCCGCTACGTCACCCTCGAGGTCGGGGATCTCATCTTCACGGGCACGCCCGGCGGGGTGGGTGACTCGATGGATCCGCCGACGTATCTGCGCGACGGCCAGGTGATGGAGGTCCAGGTCGAGGGGATCGGCACGATGCGCAACCGCATCGTGGCCGGCTCGGGGGCCGGCACAGGGGCCGGGGAGGGCTGAGTGGTGCGGGTCGTGGTCAGCGGCGACAGGAGCTCCACCTACGGCGGCCTCTTCACCGGTCACGTGGCGTTGGAGATGCTGCACGCCACCGACAGCGACGACGAGCCCGACACGGCCCACGTGCACTTCAGCGACGGGGCGGTCACCAACTGGCACAGCCATCCCGGCGGTCAGCTGATCTACGTGGCGGCCGGGCGCGGCCGCGTCGGCACCGACGCCGACGGCACCGTGCTGCTGGAGCCGGGCACGCTGGTCGTGGCCCCGCCGGACGAGCGCCACTGGCACGGCGCGGCGCCCGGCGGCGACTGCACGCTGCTGTGCGTCACCTGGGGCACGACCTGCTGGACCGACGAGGCCCCCGACCTCGGTGACTGACACCGGAACACGGGAGCCCCGCGCCACATCGTCATTCCGGCGAAGGCCGGAATCCAGGCGCGAGCGGGTCGACGCGAACCAGCGATGAACCCCGACCACGCCGAGGTGGCCGTCATCGGCTACGGGCCGGTGGGGGCGACGCTTGCCAACCTGCTCGGCCAAGCCGGCATCAACACCTGCGTCTACGAGCGTTCCCGCGACCCGTACCCCCTGCCGCGGGCCTGCCACCTCGACGGCGAGATCATGCGCATCTTCCAGGGCGTCGGGCTCGGCGACGTGATCAACGAGCTGGTCGAGCCGAGCAGGGGCATGCTCTTCGTCGACGGCGAGGGCCGACCGCTGTTCGACTACGAGGACTTCGTCCGCGACCCCATCCTCGGCTGGGGTGAGGACTACGTGTTCATCCAGCCCGAGCTGGACGCGGCCCTGCGCGCCGGCGCGGGCCGATTCGACTGCGTCGACGTCCGGCTCGGCTCCGAGGTGAACGACTGGCGGGAGTTGCCCGCCCGCTGGGTGGTGGCCTGCGACGGCGCCGCCAGCGCGTCCCGGCGTCTGGCCGGCATCGACTTCGTGGACCTCGGCTACGACCAGCGCTGGCTGGTGGTGGACGTGATGCTCTCCCGGCCCGTGGCGCTGCCCGACATCATCCACCAGGTCTGCGACCCGCAGCGGCCCGCCACGTTCGTGCCGTCGGCGCGCAACCACCGCCGCTGGGAGTTCCGCCTCAGCGAAGGCGAGTCCGACGAGCAGATGTGCCGTCCGGAGACGGTGTGGCGGCTGCTGGACCCCTGGCTGCGGCCCGGGGACGGGGAACTCGTGCGGGCCGCGGTGTACGACTTCCACGCCACCGTCGCGACGACCTGGCGCCGCGGGCGGCTGCTGCTGGCCGGAGACGCCGCCCACCAGATGCCGCCGTTCATGGGCCAGGGCATGTGCTCGGGCATCCGCGACGCCGCCAACCTGGCCTGGAAGCTGCGCGCCGTGCTGCGCGACGGCGCCCCGGAGGCGCTGCTGGACAGCTACGAGGCCGAGCGGCGGCCCCACGTCGAGCGCTGCATCGAACTGTCCATCGAGGCGGGCCGGCTGCTCGACGACCCGGTCTTCCCCGAGCCCGACAGCGACGACGGGGAGCGCTGGTCGCGCCTGCCCCCGCTCACCGGGCTCTTCCAGGGGGCGGGTGGCCCCGTGCCGTTCCCCGTCGGCCACCAGGCCCGCCAGCCGACCGTGGAGGTCGACGGGCGGCGCTGCCTGCTGGACGACGTCGCAGGCCCCGGCTGGTACCTGGTCAGCGACGGTCCGGCCGACGGCGGCCTGGCGACGGTGCTGGACGCCACCACCCTCGGCGATCCCGACGGCTGGCTGGGGAGGCTCCTGGGCGGCCGGGCCGCGGTGCTGATCCGCCCCGACCGCTACGTCTACGGCACCGCGGCGACCGCCGGCGACGTGGGGGAACTGCTAGACGACGCCCCCCCGCGGCTCGGCCTGCCTCCAGCCAGAGGGGTCGACCCCCGTGGGGAAACCAGCCGCCGCCCCCCCCCG
>JAPPKQ010000263.1 GCA_028819945.1 bacterium
TGAGCGCCGGGGCCGCTCTGCGGTCCGAGATACTCCGGGCGCTCGACGTGGTCCGGGAGCGCTGGCCGGTGCTGTACCGGCTGCTGCGCTACAGCGCGGCGAGCTGCCTCCTGGCCCCGCTGACGCTCCTGCTGCTGTACCTGCTGCACAGTGTGGCGGGTTGGGAGGCCTGGCACGCCAACCTGCTGTCGGTGAGCGTCGGCGCGGTGCCGGCGTACCTAATCGACCGGTACTGGGTGTGGAGTCGCAGCGGGCGCAACCGCCTCTGGGGCGAGATCGTGCCGTTCTGGGTGATCACCGTCGTCGGCGCGGTGGCTTCGACCCTCGGCGTCGACGCCGCCAGCCGCTGGGACAACTCGGGGCTGCTCGTGCTCGTGAACTTCGGCACCTACGCGGTGCTGTGGCTGGTGAAGTTCTTCGTTCTGGACCGCTACCTGTGGCCGAGTAGGCGGGTGCAGCCCGAGGAGCAGGTTCACCGGCCGGCGGGCGCCGCCGGCGCCTGAGCCGGGGCCGCGGGTGGATCCCCGGCGGCGGGCGCTCGCCGAGGCGGCCCGCGGCTTCATGCCCCCCGACGAGGGGCTGGCCCTGTACGAGGCGGCCATGGCGGCACCGGAGGGCCCGTTCCTGGAGGTGGGCAGCTACTGCGGGCGCTCGGCGCTGTTCATCGGGGCCGCCGCCGCCGAGCGGGGCGCAGTGCTGTTCGCCGTGGACCACCACCGCGGCTCGGAGGAGAACCAGCCCGGCTGGGAATGGCACGAGCCCGACCTGGTGGATCCCCGTAGCGGTCTGATCGACACCCTCCCGCACTTCCGCCGCAACGTGTCCGACGCCGGGCTGGAGGATCACGTCGTCGCCGTGGTCGGCGACTCGCCCCGGCTGGCGGCGCTGTGGGGCACGCCGCTGGCCTTCCTGTTCATCGACGGCGGGCACGGCGCCGCCGCGGCCCACGCCGACTACGAGGGCTGGGCGCCGCACGTCGTGCCGGGCGGCACCCTGGCCATCCACGACGTGTTCGAGGACCCCGCCGACGGTGGCCTTCCCCCGTACGAGATCTACCTCCGGGCGCTGGACTCGGGCGACTTCACCGAGACCGGCTGTACCGGCTCGCTGCGCGTGCTGCGCCGCGGCGGGTGAACAAGCCCGACGCCGCGGTGGCGCCGGTCAGGGCGTCGGCGGCCAGCAACTGGGCCGCGGCGCTGTAGCTGGCCTTCTCGCCGGCGGGGAAGCGGTGTTCCTGGGGCAGCACCGTGCCGGTCCAGTAGCGCCCGTCGCTGTCCCGCTGGCGCTGCGACCAGGTGAACAGGTCCCAGGCCTCGGAGGTGAGACCCGCGGCGAGGTACGCCAGGGTGCACTCGGCGGTCTCGGCGGGCGTCACCCAGTCGCGGTCGGCCACGCAGCGCACGCCCCAGCCCTCCAGCACGAAGTCGTCCCAGCGGTCCAGCAGGCGGCGGCGGGCATCGTCCCCTTCCAGGATCCCGGCCAGCACCGGGTAGTACCAGTCCATCGCGAAGCGGTCCTTGGGGGCGAAGGCGTCCGGTTCCCGGCTGATCACGCCGGCCAGGCGGGCGGCGCCCGCCTCCCAGCGCGGTCGCTCGTGGCCGAGTTCGGCGGCGATGGCCAGCGCCGAGCGCAGGCTGTGGTGGATGCTGCTCGAGCTGGACAGCAGCGCGAACGGCCACGGCGTGCCGTCGGCGTGGCGCGCCCACAGGATCTCGCCACGCGGCTGCTGCAGGTCCAGGGTGAACCCCACCGCCCGCTCCACGACCCGCCACATGTCCTCCAGGAAGCCGCGGTCGCGGGTCATCAGGTAGTGGTGCCAGACGCCGCACGCCACGTACGCCGTGCAGTTGGCGTCCAGCTTGTGCTCCTCCACCCCGTCGGCCGTGTAGTAGCGGTGCCAGGCGCCGTCACGCCGCTGCGTGGCGGCCAGGAAGCCGTAGGCCCGTTCGGCCGCCGCGTGGTAGCCGGTGACGTCGAGGGCCATGGCGCACTCCACGTGGTTCCACGGGTCGGCGTGGCCGCCGGGGAACCAGAGGATGAGCCCCGAGTCCAACTGCCACTCGACGATGCCCTCGGCGGTGGCGGTCACGTCGTCGCGGCTCAACACCCCCGGGACCTCGCGCAGGTGCTCGGAGGGCGCGCCGGGGTTCTCGCCGCCGGCCGGCGCCCAGTGCCGGACGCGCCGGTGGGCGCGTGCCGCAGCGCCCGGCGCGCCTCCTCGCGCGCCCGGGTCCTTGACGGCGTACAGCACGACGCTCTTGCCGATGAGCGGGCGCAGCAGGCGCTCGGCCATCCTGGCGATGCGCGGCCGGCGCTCGATCTCCCAGCACAGCAGGCGGTGGTAGGCGCGCACCAGGCGGTGGTCGTCGTCGTTCGGGCCGACGGCGCAGCGCAGCCACCAGTACGGGGAGTGCAGAGCGTGCGCCCGGTGCCGGCCCAGCGGCAGCAGACCCGCCTCGCGCAGCAGCGCCCGCAGGCGGCGCAGCGTGTAGATGCGGACGTGCCCGCCAACCACCGCGGGGGCGTGATACTCCTCCGAGAGCAGCCAGCACAGCTTCTCGGGCAGCCAGGACGGCACGGTCACCGCCAGCACCCCGCCCGGTCGCAGCACCCGGGCCAACTCCGCCAACGCCGCGCCGTCGTCGTCGATGTGCTCGAGGACCTCTGCGGCGATGATCCGGTCGAAGCCGCCGTCCGCGAAGGGCAGGCGCCGCGCATCGGCGCCGACGGCGGTTGCGAAGGCGCCGGCCGGTATCTCCCCGGCGTCGCCCATGGCTGCGACAATGTCGCGAACCTCCGCCAGTTCGGGGCGTCCCAGATCGCAGGCCAGGACGTCGGCGCCGCGGCGCAGCGCGCCGAAGGCGTGGCGGCCGGAGCCGCAGCCCAGATCCAGCACCCGGTGACCGGGCGCCAGCTCGAGGCGGCGGTAGTCGACGGTGTCCACGGTCAGCGCGCCGGGCGGCGGCCCACACCGGCCAGCAGGATGCGGTACTGCTCCACCGTGCGTTCGGCGGTGTGGCGCCAACTCCAGTTGTCGAGCACGCGGCGGCGCCCGCCCTGGCCCAGCCGCCGGCCGAGGTCGGGGTCGTCGAGGACCCTCCGCAGCGCGCCCGCCAGCGACGGGGCGTCACCCGGCGGCACCAGCAGGGCGGCCTCGCCGTCGGGCCCCACGACCTCCGGCAGGGCGCCGCCGGTGGTGGTCACCAGCGGGACGGCGCAGCTCATGGCCTCGATGGCAGGCAGCGAGAACCCCTCGTACAGGGACGGCACCACGGCGACGGCGGCCTCGGCGTAGAGATTCACGATCTCCGCCTCGCTCAGGTCCGACACGAACCGCACGGCGTCGCTGAGACCCATCAGCCGGATCGTCTCGAGGGTCGCGCTGTCGGCACGCGGCCGGCCGATGACCGTGAGGGTCACCTTCCGCCCATCCTCGCGGAGCATGGCGAGCGCCTCCAGCAGGTACGCCATCCCCTTCATCGCCACATCCGCCGAGGCGGTGGTGAGGAGCCGCGCGTCCTCGCGCAGCACGTCGGGAAGCGGTCGGAAGATCTCGGGATCGACGCCCACCGGCACCACGCTGATCCGCTCGGGCGGCACGCGGTGGTCCCGGACGATGTCGGTCATGGAGGACTCCGACACCGTCAGAACCCGCGGCAGGCGCTTGGCCACGCGGGTCTGCATCCTCGTGAAGGAGTACCAGCGCTTCTTCCCGAAGCGCTCCTGGCGGGTCTTGGCCTGGGCCATCTCCAGGCGGCGGTCGACGGTTATCGGATGGTGGATGGTGGCGATGATCGGCAGCCCGGCCCGCCGCACCCCCAGCAGTCCGTAGCCCAGGGACTGGTTGTCGTGCACCAGGTCGAAGTCCTCGGCGCGCCGGCGCAGCTCCTGCCAGGCCCGCACGCTGAACGCCAGCGGCTCGGAGAACACCCCCAGCCGGGTGGCCCAGACCTCGAGGCGGTCGGCCGCCGTCTTGATCTCCCAGAAGGCGGGTCGCCGGCCGGGGAAGTGGTCGTTGAAGATGTCCAGGCTCGGGAGCTGCCACAGCGGCACCCGGCCGTCGAGCTCCGGATACGGCTGGCCGGAGAACACCTCGACGTGGTGGCCGAGTTCCACCAGGGCCCTGCTGAGCTGCCGTGTGTACACCCCCTGGCCGCCGCAGTGCGGCTTGCCGCGGTAGGCCAACAGCGCGATCCGCAGGGGGCCGCCGTCGGGGTGGCGGGAGGTGGCTGCCGGGAGTGTGGCGTCGGGTGCGAGGGTCAATAGCGAGGCCGTCGTCGTGGACTGTGAGACGTGCGCCGGGAGAATCCCGTTGCTCGCCGAAGGAGTCTAACGAGCGGCGCCCCGATGCCCCGGGCGACGCTGCCCGCTCTCGGCGCCGGAGGGGTCGCCGGCGCGCCCGCCGACGGCTCGGAGGTCGCCGGC
>JAPPKQ010000072.1 GCA_028819945.1 bacterium
GCCCGGGGCGGCTCGCTGCTGTCGGTGCGGGCGGAGTTGGGTGTCGCGGTCAAACTCGTCGGCCTCGGCGAGGGACTGGGTGATCTGGTGCCGTTCGACGCCGCGGCCTTCGCGGCCGCGCTCGTGGGCGACGACGAGGAGTACGCCGATGTTCGAGGCGCTTAGCGGCAACCTCAACGCGGTCTTCGACCGGCTGCGTCGCAAGGGCAGGCTGCGTCCGGAGGACATCACCGAGGCGCTGGGCGAGATCCGCCGGGCGCTGCTGGCGGCCGACGTGGCCACCGGCGTGGTGGCGGAGTTCCAGGACCGGGTGCGCAGCCAGGCGCTCGCCGCCGATCTGAACCGCGCACTCAACCCGACCCAGCAGGTGGTCCGGATCGTGCACGCCGAGCTGGTGCGCTCCCTCGGCGGCGAGGCGATGTCGATCAGCTTCGCCCCCCGGCCGCCGACGGTGGTGCTCCTGGCAGGGCTGCAGGGCTCGGGCAAGACGACCGCGGCCGCCAAGCTGGCCCGCTGGTTCCGAAGCCAGGGACGCAGCCCGCTGCTCGTGGGCGCCGACCTGAGCCGCCCCGCCGCGGTCGAGCAGCTGCGCGTCCTGGCCGCTGAGGTCTCCGTGCCGGTCTTCAGCGAGGCGACCGATCCGGTGGCGGTGTCGGCGGCGGGGCTCGCCGAGGCGCGCCGGCTGGGGCGGGACGTGCTGATCTGCGACACCGCCGGACGCCAGGTGGTCGACGAGGCCCTCATGGCCGAGGTGCGCGCCATCGGCCAGGCCATCCAGCCCCACTACACGTTCCTGGTGCTCGACGCCATGGTCGGCCAGGAGGCGGTGCGCGTCGGCCAGAGGTTCCACGAGGCCGTCGGGCTCGACGCCGTGATCCTGACCAAGCTCGACGGCGACGCCCGCGGCGGGGCCGCGCTGTCGGTGCGCGCGGCGGTGGGCTGCCCGGTGGCGTTCGCCTCGACAGGCGAGCGCGTCGGCGACTTCGAGCGCTTCCATCCCGACCGCCTGGCGGGACGGATCCTGGGGATGGGCGACCTGCTGTCGCTGGCGGAGAAGGCCGAGGCGGCCTACGAGGGGCACCAGGCCGCCGAGGCCGCCGGCGCCGCCGAACGCGTCCTGGCGGGCGACTTCACACTGGACGACTTCCTGGAGCAGATGCGCCAGATGCGCAAGCTGGGCGGGCTCGGCGACGTGCTGGCCCACCTGCCGAGCGAGCAGGCGACGCAGGCGACCGAGGCCGGCGTGGACGAGCGGCGCCTGGGGAGGATGGAGGCGATCATCTGCTCGATGACACCCGGCGAACGCGCCCAGCCGGCCATCATCGACGGATCCCGCCGGCGCAGGATCGCCGCCGGCAGCGGCACCACGACCGCGGAGGTGGGCGAGCTGCTGCGCAACTTCAGCGCGGCGCGGAAGATGATGCGCAACGCCCGCCCGGGCGGGGGCCGCCGCAGGTCCAAGGGATCCAAGGGTCGCAAACCCAGGGGCTCGGGGCGGGTCACGCCGGCCGGCGGGGCCCGGAACCGCTCAGCCGCCGACCTGCTCGAGCGGCTGGAGGGGCTGGAGGGGTCCGACGGCGGCGCCGCCGGGCCGGCGCCGGGCTCGCAGCCCCCGGGTCCGCTGTCCTGGCCGGGACGCTGAGGGTCGGGGGCCCGGACGAGGCGGTCGCCGATCCCCGGATATGGAACGGCGTCGATTTCACGGCAGACTTAGGCGTTGACGCCGGCGCCACGGGGCCCGGCCGGGACTCCTGTGGAGGCGAACGAATCGTGGCAGTGCGGCTTCGCTTGATGCGCAGAGGCAAGAAGAAGCAGCCCACGTACCGGGTGGTGGCCACCGACAGGCGGTCGGCTCGCGACGGGCGCTTCATCGAATCGATCGGCTACTACGACCCGCGTCAGGAGCCGTCGTTGGTGAACATCGACAACGAGAAGGCCCTCAAGTGGCTCCGCAACGGCGCCCAGCCGAGCGAGCGTGTCGAGAAGCTGCTGAAGATCTCCGGCGCCTGGGACGAGTTCAAGCCCAGCAGCTCGCGGCTCGAGGACCTGGACGCCGCGAGCACGGGATCCTCCTCGTGAGCGACGCCGGCGCCCCGCGCGCCCAAGCGGTTCTCGAACACATCGTCCGGTCGGTGGTCGAGGTGCCCGAGGCGGCCCGGGTGGTGGCCAGCGCCGACGGCGAGGATGTCCGGCTCGACGTGCACGTGGACCGGGCCGACATCGGCCGGGTCATCGGGCGGCGGGGCCGGGTGGCGAGCGCCATCCGCACCGTCGTGCGGGCGGCCGCGGTCAACGACGGCTGCAGCGTCACCGTCGACTTCGTCGAGCCCTGATCGGCCGTGGCGCCCCCGGTGCGCCCGGCGACGGATCTGCTGGAGGTCGGGCGGGTCGACCGGCCCCACGGCATCAGGGGTGAGGTCGTCGTCTCCCTGGTCACGAACCGGACCGAGCGGCTGGAGCCCGGAGCCGAGCTGCAGACGGCCGAGGTCGCCCTGGTGGTGCGGCGGGCGCGCCCGTTCGAGCGCCGCTGGGTGGTGGCGTTCGAGGGCTACGAGGACCGGGACGCCGCCGAGGGCCTGCGCGGCGCCACGCTGCTCGCCGCGCCGCTGGAGGATCCCGACGAACTCTGGGTGCACCGGCTCATCGGCGCCGAGGTGATATCCGCCGACGGCCTGGCGCGAGGCACGGTCAGCGCCGTGCAGGCCAACCCGGCCAGCGACCTGCTGGTCACCGATGGCGGCGCGCTGGTGCCGCTGACCTTCGTGGTGAGGGTCGAGGAGGGCGACGGGGGACCGGCCCGCATCGTCGTGGACGCGCCGGCGGGGCTCTTCGAGTTGCCCTGACGCACCGGGGAGGCGCCATGAGGATCGACGTGATCTCCATCTTTCCCGAGATGATCGAGCAGTTCGCCTCCCACAGCCTGCTGGGCAGGGCCCGCAGAGACGGGGTCTTCGAGTTGCGAGTGCTGGATCTCCGCTCGGTGGCCACCGACCCGCACCGCTCCGTGGACGACGCTCCCTTCGGCGGCGGCCCCGGCATGGTGCTGGCGCCCGAGCCCATCTTCGACACCGTCGAGCAAGCCCGGGTGGCGCGACCGCTGATCCTGCTGTCGGCGGCGGGACGCCCGCTGGACCAGCGCACCGCCGAGACCCTCGCCGCCGGCGACGGGTTCTCGCTGCTGTGCGGCCGCTACGAGGGCGTCGACGAGCGGGTGCGCACCGCGCTCGCCGACGACGAGATATACGTGGGGGACTACGTGCTGGCCGGCGGCGAGGTGGCCGCCATGGTGGTGCTGGAGGCGGTCGTGCGGCTGCTGCCGGGCGTGATGGGCAACACCGACTCCGGCGGTGACGACTCCTTCAGCAGCGGGCTCCTGGGCCACCCGCAGTACACCCGGCCGGCGGAGTACCGCGGCATGGCGGTACCGGAGGTGCTGCGCTCGGGAGACCACGGGCGCGTCGAACGCTGGCGGCGGGCGCAGGCCCTGGCGCGCACGCAGCAGCAGCGCCCCGACCTGATCGCCGCCCGCGGCGGTCTCAGCGAGGCCGACCTGGAGCTCCTCGAGGAGTTCGATCTGCTTCCCGAGAGCTGAACGGACCCGCCGACCGGTGGCGCCGGGGAACTTCGGCCGTATCCTGCACTATCCCGCTTCCCCCGTCCCGCCTGACGTGTCCGTGATAGGAGACCGGCCATGCAGCCCACCGATCTGGTCGATGTGCAGAGCCTGCGCACCGACGTACCGGACTTCCGGCCGGGGGACACCGTCAAGGTGCACGTCCGGGTCACCGAGGGAAGTCGCGAGCGCATCCAGATCTTCCAGGGTGTGGTGATCGCCCGGCGGGGGTCGGGCGTGCGCGAGTCCTTCACCGTGCGCAAGGTGAGCTTCGGCGTTGGCGTCGAGCGCACATTCCCCACCCACACTCCCAGCATCAAGGAGCTGGAGGTGGTCAGCCGCGGCCGCGTGCGGCGGGCCAAGCTGTACTACCTGCGCGACCGGATCGGCAAGGCGGCGAAGGTTCCCGAGCGGCGCGTGGTCTGAGCCGCCCCGCGCGGCCGATGACCGCCGGTCGGCAACGGCTCGGCCGCTGGGGGGAGGACAAGGCCGCCGCCTGGTACGCCGAGCGGGGCTGGGTGGTGCTGGACCGCAACTGGCGCGGTGCCGGCGGTGAGTTGGATCTGGTGCTCGGCCGCGACGGCACGGTGGTGTTCTGCGAGGTGAAGACGCGCTCCAGCACGGCGTACGGGCACCCGGCGGAGGCGGTGGACCGGCGCAAGCAGCAGCGCATCCGCTCCCTGGCCGTGCAATGGCTGCGCCACCACCACGCGCCCGTCGAGACCCTGCGCTTCGACGTGGCCTGCGTGCTGAAGGGTCGACTGGACGTGCTGGAAGGGGCGTTCTGAGGGCGCCCGCCGGTACAGTGAGG
>JAPPKQ010000181.1 GCA_028819945.1 bacterium
TCAGCTGCGGACCCTCAGATCACGCCCGATACACAAAATTCCTGACAGACCCGAGCGACACGGAGGCCAGTTGCTGGTGTGCGGCGACCAGGTAGAAGTGATCGCGGGCGGCTGGAAGCCCAAGAATCTGCTCATTGTGCAGTTCCCTGACGCCGAATCCATGCGGAGTTGGGTTGGATCAAGCGACTATCAGGAGATGGTGGACGTCGTGAGCCAGTCCGCTGAGATGTCCACCGTCGCCGTCTCGACACACAGCGAATAGCACTCGCGCCAAGCCTCAAGACTGAACGGGTCGCTACGGGTTCGGGGGCGAGCCCGGCCCGCGAACGCTCCTCCTGCATTCATCACTCAATGAAGGCGGGGGTACGGTTTGGAGGATTCCGACCTGGGTGGTGCTGTGTTGGGTCGGGCGCCTGATGGCGGCTACAGCATCGGCGACGTCCTCGGCAGCGACGGGTGTATGAGTGGGTTGACGGGGCTCGTAGGGTTTCGGTGGTGCCGGTGGCCGCGGGCGGGGACATCGACGCTCTTGTGGGGGGCGGGGCGGGTGGACCCGGCGATCCCGGTTCGAATTCGACGCTTTCGAGCTATTTCGTGACGGACACGGGGCAGTTGCTGGTGTTGCAGCCTGGCGTCATCACGGCGTCGATGCCGGTTTGGGTGAGGCGCAGGTCGCGGCTGTGTTCGCCCGGGCCGGCGCCGGCGGCCTTGGTTGTGCGGTAGTGTCGGGCCATGCTTCGTTTTGGTGCTGGTGGGCCGGTCTTGGGCAGGACAGACGGCCTGTCCCGGTTGGGGCGGGGTTTTGGTTCGGGATCGGGTCGGCGGGCTGTGGGGGCGTTGTTGGCGCTGGTGTTGTTGGGGGCGCTGGCTGGGCCGGCAGGCTCTGCTGGACCGGATGCGGGGGGCGTCGCTGTGGCCGACAGTGGCCACCTCTGGGGCCGAATTGGCGACATCGGTGCGCAAGGCGCCGAGAACTCCCGCGGCCGGCTGTCCGAGCCTGGATTCGAACCCGCGCGGATTGACGGGGCACCCGAGGCGGCGGAGTCCGAGGTCCATGCAGCGGAGGCCCGCACGGGAGGGCCGATCGGCTGGGAGCTGACTGGCTCGGATTACTACGAGCAGTTGGCAGAGCATCACCACCAGCGTGCGGTGAAGATCTGCGGGGGCGGCAGGGCTTTGTGGGCTGATGCGCTGTCGGGCTGTCAGCAGTCTTTGCAGGGGTCGGCGCCGGGCCGTTTCGGGGTGAATGCGGAGGCGGCGTGGGATGTGACCATGGGCGAGGGGGCCGTGGTGATGGTGGTCGACTACCCCGTCGACTATCGCCATGAGGATCTTGTCGACAATGTCGATGTGGGGCGCAGTGTTGGTCTGGCCGGCGTCGATTTCGACGACGCCGGCGTGAATCACCATGGCACGGCGATGGCGAGCATCATCGCGGCGCGTGACAACGATGTGGGCATGCGAGGGGTCGCGCCTCGGGCGCAGATCACGTCGCACCCCATCACCGGTTGGGAGATGAACTGGTATTGGAAGACTCCGGACGCGGGCGGCGCTGCGCAGTTCGTGCCGCCTGATCGGTCGGCGGCGGTGATGGATGCTGCGGTGATCAACCACAGCTACAGCCGCACCAATTCTTCGCGGCCGTGGAAGGTGGGCTCTGTTGGCGGCGGCAGCCGCTTTGATGCCTACGATGCGCTGGCCGAGCGGGGCTTCGGCGGGCTGGGCGCTGTGAACGTGGTGTCGGGCGGCAAGCGGCTGTTCTGGCCGTCGATCGGCTGGTCGACGCTGGCGGAGGAGCGCAGTCATCCGGCGGTGGTGGTGGCGTGCGCGGTGCAGAGCGACGGTGTGAGGGCTTCGTGGGGGAACACGAGCTTTCGGGGCCCGAATCTGTGGGTGTGCGCGCCGTCGGCGGGCTTTTCCGCGCAGCACAACAACCGCTACGAAATAGGCGGCGGCGCGCATTCGAGTCCGGCGACGGCGATGGTGTCGGGTGTGGCGGCTTTGGTGCGGGCCGCGAACCCGAAGCTGTCGTGGCGCGATGTGAAGCTGATCCTGGCGGAGACGGCGCAGCGCAACGACGCGGGCAGCGACGGCTGGCAGGCGGCGGGTTCGAAGTACTCGCGCGCAGGGGAGCGGTATGGGTATCACCACGCCTACGGGTTCGGGGTGGTCGACGCCTCGGCGGCGGTGCAGTTGGCGCTGGACTGGGGCGGCCTGCCGGAGTACCGCTCGGAGTTGCACAAGGTGTCGATGGATCCGGTGGAGGTTCCCGAGGGCGCCGCGGGGGTGTCGAGCACCGTGGCGGTGGCCTCCGATATCGACTTCGTGGAGTATGTGGAGGCGCGCCTGGATCTGGCTGCGCCGTGGTTCAGGGATCTGCGGGTGGAGTTGGTGTCGCCGTCGGGCGCGGTGTCGGTGCTGTCGCGGCCGTTCGCGGCGGTGCCCGCGCGCCCCCTTGGGGGCGGGAACGTCGCCCCGGGCACGGCGAACTACCCCGATATGAACTGTGACCGTCCGGCTGCGGGGGTGTGCGGCATCTCGGGGTGGTTCCGGTTCGGCTCGTCGGCGCATCTGGGCGAGGCGGCGTCGGGGACGTGGCGGCTGCGGCTGGTGGACGAGAAGGCCAACACGCGTGTGAACACGCTCAAGTCGTGGAGCCTGAAGCTGTACGGCCACAAGCGCCAGTCGGGCGTGCCGACCCAGCCGGTGCCTGTGGTGAGCGTCTGGGCCGGTGGTGATGCCACTGAGGGCGGCGATGCGTCGTTCACGGTCATCGCGACCCCCGCGCCGGCGAAGCCTTTGGGGGTCAAGGTGAAGGTGGCGGCGCAGGGCGACTACGGGGTCTCCGCCGGGACGCACACGGTGACCATCCCCGTGTCGGGCAGCGCCACGCTGACGCTGCCCACCGTCGACGACGGCGCCGTCGAGGCGGACGGTTCGGTGACCGTGACGGTGGCTATCGGTGCCGGTTACCGGCTCGGCTCGCCGTCGTCGGCGTCGATAGCGATATCTGACGATGACGACCCGCTGTCGGGAGCGGCTGTCGAGGTGCCGGCGGGCTGGTCGCTGGCGCCGCCCGGAGCGGTTGCGGGTGATCGGTTCCGGCTGCTGTTGCGCACTTCGACCAGGCGCGACGCGACGTCGTCGGACATCGCGGATTACGACGCGCACGTGCGGGCGGCGGTGGCGGCGGGTCATGCCGACGTCCGGGCTTACAGCGATGAGTTCTTGGCGGTCGGCTCCACGGCCACAGTCGACGCGCGGGACCATCTGGGGTTCCGCGCCGGCGGCGGGTGGGTTGCGGGGGTGCCGATCTGGTGGCTCGACGCCGGCGGCAACGGCAAGCTGGTGGCCGACGGCTACCACGACTTCTGCGACCAGGAGGGCACGGGCGTCAACCCCGCGATCTGGTGGAAGGCCGACGTGCTGGCGGACATGCGCGACGAGTCGGGCCGGCCCGCCAGCGGCGACAGGCCGTGGACGGGCTCGACCAACTACTGCGTGTCCACGCATCGGGGCAACGACGCGCTGGTCGGCCTCGGCAGCTCCAGGGTGAGTTTCGGCGCGCACCGCGAGGGCCGCTACTACGGTCCGCTCAGCGACGGCGAGGCCGCGCCGTCGCAGCAGCGCCCGCTGTACGCGCTGTCGCCGGTGTTCGAGATCGCCGCCTCCGGCAAGCAGCAGGAACAGGCGCCTCCCCCCACGCCGGTGGTGAGCATCTCCGGCGGCAGCGGTGTGACCGAGGGCGCCAATGCGCCGTTCACGGTGACCGCAGTCCCGAAGCCGGCTGCGCCGCTGGCGGTCAAGGTGGTGGTGACCGCTTCGGGCGGCTTCGGCGTCGCTGAGGGGAAGCGCACTGTCATGGTGCCGGTGTCGGGGTCGGTGTCGTTCACCGTGGCGACGGCCGACGACGGCGTCGACGAGCCTGACGGGTGGGTCATGGCCACGGTGGTCGCGGGCAGCGGGTACGCCGTGTCGTCGTCTCAGGCGTCTGCGGCGGTGGCGGTGGCCGACGACGAGACGGTGGTGAGCATCTCCGGCGGCAGCGGTGTGACCGAGGGCGGCGATGCGGTGTTCACGGTGACCGCCGTCCCGAAGCCGGCTGCGCCGCTGGCGGTCAAGGTGGTGGTGGCCTCCGAGGGCGACTGGGGGGTGGCCGCGGGGACGCGCTCTGTCATGGTGCCGGTGTCGGGGTCGGTGTCGTTCACCGTGGCGACGGCCGACGACGGCGTCGACGAGCCTGACGGGTGGGTCATGGCCACGGTGGTCGCGGGCAGCGGGTACGCCGTGTCGTCGTCTCAGGC
Organism: bacterium; assembly: GCA_028819945.1. Lineage (GTDB taxonomy): Bacteria > Actinomycetota > Acidimicrobiia > Acidimicrobiales > CATQHL01 > VXNF01. The sequence goes on from JAPPKQ010000181.1 coordinate 4,305, forward strand.
GTCTGCGGCGGTGGCGGTGGCCGACGACGAGACGGTGGTGAGCATCTCCGGCGGCAGCGGTGTGACCGAGGGCGGCGATGCGGTGTTCACGGTGACCGCCGTCCCGAAGCCGGCTGCGC
>JAPPKQ010000189.1 GCA_028819945.1 bacterium
ATGGCACCCATCGTGAACTCCAAGAAGCTCATCGACGCCACCGGCCGCAGTCCTGTCATCGCCGCCCCGACCGCGGCCGACATGATGAGCGCCTCGGAGATCGGCATGTCGATGATCCGGTCGGGGCCGAACTCCTCGAGCAGACCCCGGAACTGGCCGAAGTTGCCGCCCCAGCTGATGTCCTCGCCCAGTACGATCACGCGGTCGTCGTCCCGCATCGCCAGGCGCGTGGCGTCCACCGTGGCCTGGCCGAACGACATTCGCTTCACGGGCGGATCCCGGAGTGTGCGACGTGATCGGTGCGAAGAGATCGTCGTGCCAGTGCGCGGTGGATCCCGGCCTTCGCCGGGATGACGGAGGAGGTCGTCCGCGGCATCACCCTGGGGTCTCCTCGGGGTCCTCGGTGTACACGTAGTCCAGGGCCGTGGCGGGGTGCGGATCGGGTGAGCTGGTGGCGAACTCCTCGGCCGCAGCGGTCTCGACCCGTGCGGCCTCCCAGGTCGCCTCGAGGTCTGCGTTGTCCAGCCAGCCCGCGGCGGTGAGCGCCGACTCCAGCCGGGCGATGGGGTCGGCCGCCTTCCACTGCTCCACCTCGGCGTCGTCCCGGTAGACCTCGGCATCGCCGACGTAGTGGCCACTGTGGCGGTAGGTGACGCAGTCCAGGAGGGTCGGACCCTCGCCGTTGCGGGCCGCCGCGAGGGCCGTACTCGCCGTCGCATGCACCGCGCCGGCGTCGTTGCCGTCGATGGTCACCCCCGGTATGTCATAGGCGGTGGCACGAATCGCCAGGTCTGCCACCGCAGAGGTGCGGCTGATGGCGGTGAACTGGGCGTACTGATTGTTCTCGCAGACGAACACCACCGGCAGTGACTTCACCGAGGCGAAGTTCAGCGCCTCGTGGAACGGGCCCTTGTTGATGCCGCCGTCCCCGAAGAAGCACACAGCAACCTGACCCGAGCCGCGGTGGCGCGCCGCCAACCCGGCGCCGGCCGCGATGCCGAATCCGCCGCCGACGATGCCGTTGGCGCCGAGCATGCCGAGAGAGAAGTCGGCGACGTGCATCGATCCGCCCCTGCCGCGGTTGGCGCCCGTCTCCTTGCCGAACAGTTCGGCCATGAGCCGGTCGGTCCCCGTGCCCTTGGCGATGGTGTGGCCGTGGCCCCGGTGCGTGGACGTGATGTAGTCGTCGGGTCGGAGGTTCTGGCAGACCGCGGCCGCGATCGCCTCCTGTCCCAGGTAGGTGTGCACGAAGCCGGGCAGCTTCCCGGCCACGAACAACTCCGTGACCAGCGTCTCGAACACCCGGATGCGCACCATCGTGCCGTGAATGGCGCGGGCCCCCTTCGGGTCCAGCCCTGTCAAGGTGGCCGGGCCGGTTGGTGGGCTCACGTGGGCGTTGACGCGGTGCCGCCGCGGCGCGGCGAGCCGACTGTCAAGGTGGCCGGGCCGGTTGGTGGGCTCACGTGGGCGACTCTCTGCCGGATCCGGGGAGCGTGGCGGGATCGATCGATGGCTTCACTGGGCCAGGTAGCCGCCGTCGACGGCCAGGATGTGCCCGGTCACCATGGCGGCTGCGTCGGAGGCCAGGAAGATCGCCGGTCCCACGATCTCCTCGGGTTGTCCGATCCTCCCGAGGGGGGTGCGCGACTCCCAGTCGGTGCGCATGTCCGGTTCCTTCTCCCACTGGGCCAGCACGATTGCCGACTCGAACTGCGACGGGGCGATGGCGTTGACTCGCACAGCCTGCGGTGCCCACTCGATGGCGAGTGTCCGGGTGAGGGCCACGACGCCGCCCTTGGAGGCCTGGTAACCGAGGCTGCCGGGGAAGCCGGCCAGGCCGCCGACCGAGGCGATGTTGATGATCGAGCCGGAGCCTGCGGGCGCCATGTGCCGGCCTGCTGCCCGGCAGGCCAGATAGGTGCCCCGCAGGTTGATCTCCATCACCGAGTCCCAGAGCTCCTCGGGGTAGTCCACGGCGGGGGAGCGTCCCCCGACGCCTGCGCTGTTGACGAGAACGTCGATGCGGCCGGCTTCGGTGACCAGTCCGTCGATGGCGGCGGAGATCGCCTCAGGGTCCGCGACGTCAGCGGCGAAGGCATCGGCCGCCGCCCCGATCGACCTGGCCGCCCCTTCGTTGCCCTCGGCGTCGCGGTCGACGCAGCGCACCCGGGCACCGGCCTCGGCAAAGCCGGCGGCGATGGCTCGGCCGAGCCCGCTGGCGGCGCCCGTTACGAGGGCGACCCGCCCGTCCAGCGAGAAGCGCGCCAGGGCAGTCACGCCACTATGTGGCCGATGACCGTGCCCACGTCGACCTCGACATCGTCGTTCGGATCGGCGCGGATGAGGATCTCGATCGTGCCGCCGGCCGGCGCCTCGATGGCCGTCTCGGCCTTCTCGGACTCGACGATCACCACCTCCTCGCCCGCCTCGACGCGCGCGCCGGACTCGTGGAGCCACTCCACGATGACCACGCTCTCCACCACGCCGGAGTGCGGCACGAGGATCGGCGTGCGCCCGGCCATGGGGTCAGCCGTCGATTCCGTCGCCGGCCGGTGCGCTGACGGCTCTTGCGGGGATCCCATAGTGATCCGGCGGAGGTCCGAGATGTGCGGCTCGACCGTGGATTCCGGCCTCCGCCGGAATGACGGAATGCGTCGCCCGGAGCATTGCAGCCGCCTCCTCGGCCATCAGATGTAGCCGTGCTTCTCGAGCCCCTCGGCGGGGGAGAGGCCGCGGCGCATGTCCTCCCGCACCAGGTCCTCGCCCGCCATCACGGTCTCGGAGTCCGCCAGCACCTGCTCAGCCTCCGCACCCGGGACGACCAGGATGCCGTCGAAGTCGGCGTGGATCACGTCGCCCGGGTGGATCTCGATGTCGCCGATGGTCACGGGCACCTGGGTGGCCGCCATCTCCCAGCGGCCGATGGCGTTCAGCGGCGACATGTCGCGGTAGAAGACCTGCAGGCCGATCTCGCGCAGGCCATCGGCGTCGCGGAGATTCCCGTCGAGGATCACCCCGACGCAGCCGTGCACCTGCGCGGCGTTGCCGGTGAGCTCGCCGAAGTGGCCGACGGGGCTGTCGCGGTTGACCGACACCAACACGTCATCGGGCTGGATGCCGTCGAACATCCGCAGGTACGACTGGATGCGCCCGACGCCCTCGTCCCACGGCAGGTGCTCGGCGATGGGGACGCCCAGAACCGTGCGGGCGATCCCGACGATGCGCTGGGTGGGGAACAGCGGCCTGAGGTACGACGGCAGGACGCGCTCCTCGCGGCCGCCCCGGTAGATGGCGTCGCAGACCGCCGTCATGGGTATGCGGCGGAACCGCTCGCACAGCTCCGAACGGGGGATCTCCACGGATTCCGACCGTAGTCGAAGCCACCTGCGGGCGGGGCCGGGCGGGCGACGCTGACCGAACGCCCCGGGCGGGACGAGTCCACCCGCGAACGCAGGGAGGACGCCGCGTCTACAGTCTCCGAACCGACCGCGAGCAGCCTTGGGGAGGGCCCATGAAGCGCGTCTACGAGGTCCCGGACGGGCCGCCGGGACACCCGTTCCTGTCGCCGGTCATCAGGGCGGGGGAGTTCGTCTTCGTGTCGGGCAACGCCGGGCTGTTGCCGCGCAGTTCGGCGACCGCCGAGGACGGCAGTTGGCAGCCGGGCGCTCTCGTGGAGGGTGGCATCGAGGCTGAGACCCGCCAGACATTGGAGAACATCAAGACAGCCCTCGAGGCCGCCGGGGCACAGTTGTCCGACGTGGTCAAGGTCAACACGTTTCTGCGTGACGTCGACCGCCACTTCGGTGCCTACAACAAGGTCTACCTCGAGTACTTCCCGACCGAACCACCCACACGCACCACCGTCGGGGCGAAGATCTACGGCAACATCCTCGTCGAGATCGAGTGCGTCGCCTACGCACCGGAGTCCTGAGAGCCGGCCGAGTCATGCCGCGGACCAATCGATCGTCATTCCGGCGGAGGCCGGAATCCATGCACGGGCAGGACGACAACGCAGGGAGCAACTGAGCCATGACCAGCGAGCAAGCCGGCTGGAGCCGGCACTACGACCTCGCCAACGCCGACCTCGGTTGGCAGTACAAGGGCTGGCCGCTGTCGCCGGGCGCCGCCGACCTCGATTCGGTAGCGGAGGCCGGGCTGAACCTGTTCGCCGACGACTTCATGTTCCCGGTGATGGTGATCTCCCACAGCGACCTGATGCACAACATCGAGGTGGTCGCCCGGTTCTGTGCCGACAGCGGCGTCTCGCTGGCGCCGCACGGCAAGACGACCATGTCACCCGAGTTGTCGCACCTCCAGTTGGAGGCCGGCGCTTGGGCCATCACCGCCTCCACCGGCAGCCAGGCCCGTATCTACCGGGCCTTCGACGTTCCCCGCATCCTCATCGCCCACCAGGTCGTGGAC
>JAPPKQ010000482.1 GCA_028819945.1 bacterium
TCTGGCGACGGGGGCACCGTCGATTCGGGACGCCGAGCGAGCGGCGGAGGCGTTGGCGGAGGCGGGGGTTCCGGTAGTGCTGCTGCACGGGTCGGTGGCCCGAGGGGACCAGCACCCCGACAGCGACATCGACATGGTCGCGGTGCTGGACGACTTGGACTACACCGACCGTTGGCGGCGGCGGAGCGAGTTGGAGGCGCTGGCGAGCGAGGCGGCCGGGCGGCCGGTGGAGGTGTTCGTGACCGACCGCCCCGAGTGGCGCCACCGCAGCTTGCGGGTGCGCACGTCGTTCGAGGCGGGCATCGCTCCGGGCGCGGTCGTCATGCGCGAGCTGCCGCCGGACGGCGTGGACTGGACCAAGGAGATCGGCATGCCCGCCAGCGACTTCGACGAGGCCGCGGCCTCGCTGCAGAACACGAACCAGGGCCTCAGCGGGCTTCGCAACGAACTCACGCCCGGCGACAACGAAAGGGAGGCGCACGCCGCCGGCGACCCGCTCGACTATTCGGTCGAGGTGGCGAGCCGCCTGAGGGGTGTGTGCTCGCGTTCGCAGTCGGCGATGGAGAACGCGCTGAAGGCCTTAGTCCACCTGTACGCCGACGAGGCTCCTGGGAAGGTGCACTCCCTGGACGAGTTGGCGGATCGGATCCCCGAGCGACTGCGCCCCGCGGTGGCCGCTGCGATGGCGGGGCTCGACCTGCCCGAGGTTTCGAACTGGCGCCAGCGGGGCACCTACCCGGCGGACTTTCCGGACATGACCCTAGAAGATCTGGTCGTCGTTGTCCGCGCCTTCGCCTCGGCAGCGTGCACCCTCGGCGGGCTGGCCGCGCAGCACGTCGCCGCCGCCGCGCCCGCCGCGCCGGAGGGGACACCCCCCGCCGCGGGTGCCGCGGACTGGGAGGCGGCGAGAACGGCGAGGCTCTGCGCAGGAATCGAGTCGGTCCTGGCGGACTGGAACCTAGACCAGGAGACACCGACGGCGCAGATGGGGATACCCGAACCTCCCGACTGACCCGGCGCTACGCCGGCACCCGCACGGCCATTCCGCCGCGCCATCCACGTCTTCCAAGACCAATACCCGAGCGGTTCCGTGGCCAGGGCTAATCGTCACGGGACCAACATTCTGCAACAATCTGAACCGGCATTCTGCAATGATTCGGACCAGCATTCTGCAATATTTCGGCCGCACCGGCTCTGCGGCGCTTTCGGAGCTGAGCCGGAGGGGACTCTCAGGCGAGGACCACCTCGAAGCTCACGGCGTGGGTGACGCCGAGTCGCTCCCCGTCGGCTTCGGCGTTCGGGCGCAGGAACGCCTCGGGGTCGGCCATCGGGCCGGCGAGCGTCGCCAGATACGCCGCGTGCGCCGCCAGTGACGCGAAGCCGGCCTCGAGGTGGCCGGTGACGTCGACGGCGTGGGTGGCCTCCGGTGAGCCGCCGAAGGCGATGAAGCGAACGCCGCCCCAGGCCTCGAGCCCCTCGCCCGCCAGTTCGGGGAACATCCACGGGTTGGCAGCGTCGCGGACGGCGTCGATGAGGGCTCGCCCGACGTTCCGGTGGTCGACGTGGTTCCACGAGGCACCCCCGAAGGAGTCCCGGTAGTTGATGGACAGCACCGCCTCGGGCCGGTGGCGGCGGATGCAGGAGGCCAACGCCCGGCGCAGATCCAGATCGGCAAGGACGTACCCGTCGGAAAAGCCGAGGAACTCCACGTGCGTCACGCCCACGACGGCGGCCGAGGCCCGCTGCTCCGCCTCCCGCAGCGGCCCGGTCTCCGCCGGCGCCATGGTGGCGATCCCCGCCTCACCGCTGGTCACCAGGGCGTAGCGGACGTCCTTGCCCGCCGCGGTCCAGCGGGCCACCGCCGAGGCCACCCCGTACTCCAGGTCGTCGGGATGTGCCACCACCGCCAGTGCCCGCTCCCAGTCCTCGTCCAGGTGCGCAAGATCCGAACTCATGGCTCGACCATAGGCGAGCGCCCAGTCCCGGACAGTTCGCCCGCCGCCGGACGCACCCGCCGCTGCGCCGGAGTCCCGGCCGTACACTGCGCCCCGCATGCACGAACACCTGCCGGAGGGTGCCGAACCTCACCCGCGGCGTTGGCTGATCCTCGCCGTCCTGTGCTCGTCGATGGTGATGGTCTTCAGCAACCTCGGTTCGATGAACATCGCCCTGCCGACCATGCAGACGGCGCTGGGGGCCAGCGGCTCGGACCTGCAGTGGATCACCGACGCCCACATCCTGACCTTCGCCTGCCTGCTGCTGCCGCTCGGCGCCCTCGGCGACCGCCGGGGCCGCAAGGGCGTGCTGCTCGCCGGGATCGTGATCTTCGGAGCGGCCAGCGGGCTGGCGGCCTTCTCGACGACCGCCGGGCAGGTGATCATCCACCGGACCGTGATGGGGGTCGGCGCCGCCCTCGTCATGCCGGCGACGCTGTCGATCGGCGCGGTGATCTTCCCGGCGTCGGAGCGGGCCAAGGCGGTCGCCGCCTGGTCGGCGGCCGCCGGCCTGAGCGGGATGCTCGGTCCCGTCATCGGCGGCGTCCTGCTCCGGTACTTCTGGTGGGGCTCGGCGTTCCTGTTCACCGTCCCCGTGGCCGGGGCGGTCCTGGCGCTGGCGGCCTGGATCGTGCCGACGTCCCGGGACGAGGCGCAGCGGCCGCTGGACGCCGTCGGCTCGGCGCTGTCGATCGTGGCGCTCGGCTGCCTGCTCTACGGGATCATCGAGGGCCCCGAACTGGGGTGGCGAGACCCACAGGTGATCGCGGGCTTCGGCGTGGCGGTGGTGGGATCCTGGGCCTACCTCCGCTGGGAGCGCCGGGTGCGGTTCCCCATGCTCGACCCGGCGTACTTCGGCAACCGGGTCTTCGCCCTCGGGGCCGTCTCCGCCGTTGCGACCTTCACCGCCCTGTACGGCATCGTCTTCATCCTCACCCAGTACTTCCAGTTCGCTCAGGGCCTCACGCCGCTCGGAGCGGGTGTCCGGATGCTGCCGGTCTCGGTGGTCGTGTTCCTGATCGCACCCCGCATCCCCGCCGTGATCGCCCGATCCGGCACGCGGGCCACGATCAGCGCCGGGCTCGTGATCACCGCCGCCGGCATGGCGACCATGGGGATGCTCAGCGCGGCGTCGCCCTACTGGCTCGCCGCAGTGGGCCTCCTGGTGCTGGGCACCGGGCTCGCCGTGACGATGCCGACCGCGACGCACGCCATCGTCAGTTCGCTCCCCACGCACAAGTCCGGCGTCGGCTCGGCCCTCAACGACATGACCCGCGAGACGGGCGGGGCGATCGGCATCGCGCTGTTGGGCTCGCTCCTGTCGGTCGGCTACCGGCAGGGGGTATCCGGGAGGTTGGGAGACCTGCCACCGGCAGCGGCGGAGACCGCATCCGACTCGATCGGCGCCGCCCTCGGCGCCGGCGTCGGGCTGCCCGCCGAGGTTGCCGAACGGCTGCACGGTGTTGCCGCGGAGGCATTCGACCGGGGGATGAGCCTGGCCGCCTGGGTCGCGGCCGCCGTGCTGGCGCTCGTCGCGGTCATCGTCCACCGGACGTACCCGAAGCGCCGCGCCGTCGGTGGCCAGGCCGCGCCGGCCGAGGCGGGCGCGGGGAGCGGCTGAGGCCTGCCGATGCCCAGCGCCGACGGGACCATCGATCCTCGTCGGTTCATTGCCGACCTCGCCGCAGCGGTCGGCACCCGGCACATCCAGACCGACGAGGACGTCCTGGCGCCGCTCCTCGTCGACGAGCGGCGGCGCTACCACGGCGAGGCCCTGGCGGCGATCTCTCCCGCCGACACCGCTGAGGTGGCGACGGTCGTGCGCCTCTGCGCCGCCTCCGGCGTCGCCGTCGTGCCCCAGGGCGGCAACACGGGGCTCTGCGGCGGGGCGACGCCGCTGCGCGACGCTCCCTCGGTGATCCTCAGCCTGCGGCGAATGCGGGAGGTGCGCCGCATCGACCGGCTGGGCCGCACGATCACCGTCGGCGCCGGCACCACCGTCGCCGAGGTCGCCGGTGCCGCCGCGGCCGCGGGTCTGCTGTTCCCGCTCAGCTTCGGGGCCGGGAGCAGCGCCCAGATCGGCGGCGCCCTGTCCACCAACGCCGGCGGGACCAACGTGCTGCGCTACGGCAGCGCCCGCGCCCTGACCCTGGGCCTGGAGGTGGTGCTGGCCGACGGCACCGTGGCGCGCCTGGGCCGCGGGCTGCGCAAGGACAACACCGGCTACGACCTGAAGCACCTCTTCGTGGGCGGCGAGGGCACGCTCGGTGTGATCTGCGAGGCCACCCTGGCGCTGCACCCGCTGCCGCGCCAGCGGGCGACGGCGCTGGCCACCCTCTCCGCCGGCGAGGCACCCGCGCCGGCGACCGGCACGACGCCAGGC
>JAPPKQ010000396.1 GCA_028819945.1 bacterium
CTGCTGCGACCTGCTCGGCGGCTTCGACTGGTCGAACTGGGCGACCGGCAGCCCCACCGAACGGCTCGGACTGCTGCCGCCGGCTCAGGAACACCTACTCGCCCGAGAGGAGGGCAAAGAGCGCTTCCTCGCTCACGTACGCGCACTTGAGCAGGCGTTCGCCCTGGCGGTACCCCACGAGGATGCCCTCGCGATCCGCGACGACGTGGCCTTCTTCCAGGCTGTCCGCTCCGCGCTGGTCAAGCGCGCGATCGGTGAAGCACGGACCGACGAGGAACTGGATCACGCGATCCGCCAGATCATCGCCCGCGCCGTGGCCCCCGAGGGTGTGGTGGACATCTTCGCCGCCGCCGGACTCGAGCGGCCCGACATCTCGATCCTCTCCGACGAGTTCCTCGCCGAGGTCCGCGGCATGCCCCACCGGAACCTCGCCGTGGAACTCCTGCAGAAACTGCTCAAGGACGAGCTGTCCGCCCGGCGGCGCACCAACGTGGTGCAGGCACGATCATTCTCAGAAATGCTGGAACAGAGTCTGCGCCGCTACCAGAACCGAGCCATCGAAGCAACGCAGGTGATCGACGAACTGATCCAACTGGCACGGCAGATACGCGAGACAGCAGCCCGTGGCGAGCAACTCGGACTCAGCGACGACGAACTCGCCTCCTACGACGCCCTGGAAGCCAACGACAGCGCAGTCAGCGTCCTCGGCGACGACACGCTCCGAGACATCGCCCGCGAACTGGTCGAGACTGTCCGCGCGAACGTCACCATCGACTGGACAGTACGCGAGAGCGTACGGGCGAAACTACGCGTACTGGTCCGCCGCACCCTCAACCGCCACCGCTACCCACCCGACAAGCAGGAACAAGCAACGCTGACAGTCATCGAACAAGCCGAAGCCCTCTCAGAACGCTGGGCCGCCTGACCGGGAAGTGCCCGACCGCCCTGCGAACTCTGCGCGTCGCCCTCGCATCGATGAGATGCCGCGATCTGTCACGGATCCCATTTCGTTGTCGAGCTGAACCGGACACGGACGGTGCGCGATGCAGCAGGGCCAGAGCGATCTTGCGATGCTCCGCGGCTTACAGGTCACTTCTCGTCGTGACATGCCCGAGGATCAGCTCAACGCGATCGTCTTCGGTCAACTCTGTGTGGCCGACGGCGACGGGGAGCAGCGGATCACTCAGGTGATCTAGTCGCCGCCGGTCCAGAGGCCGCGCCGGTCGGTGAACCAGGAGGTGAGTTCCTCCACTTGGACTGCGTGCTCGTCGGGAGAGACCTCCTGGGCCTCGAGTTGGCCGTGATGGGCGACCTGAGCTAGGTGTCGCTCGGCTTTGCGTCGTGCCTGGGCAAGGACTGTCGCTTCCAGCGACATACGCGGTACTAGTGCGTAGACGAGTTCGCATTCCATGGCGCTCGCGGCGCGCGCCAGGGTGTCGAGCTTCGCCGTGGCCAGCCGTTCGCTGCGTTCAATCTCGGATACGACCTGCTGGCTGACCCCCATGCGCGCGGCCAGTTCGGTGCCGGACATTCCGAGGGCGTCGCGGATAGCCCGGATCCACCCCTTGTTCGGGCGGCCGAGGCCGCCGAGGTGACGGACTGGCTCGAAACGACGGTCGAGTTGGCGCCGGGCGTTAAGTTGGGTGGTCTCCATGGGAGCGAGTCTACAGGGTATGACCTGTGTTTTCTGTAGAATTCACAGTGCAGAACCTGTAGCTGCTCTGGATTCCGGCCTTCGCCGGAATGACGAACGGGAGAGCCGGGATGACGGACGGGCGTGAGCGCCCGATTCGGGGGGCGGTTAGAGGCCCAGTAGGGGTTCGAGGCCGATGGTCAGGCCGGGGCGGTTGGCGACTGCTCGGACGGCCAGCAAGGTTCCCGGCATGAAAGAGGAGCGGTCGTAGGAGTCGGCTCGGAGCGTGAGGGTCTGGCCCTGGGCGCCCAGGATGACCTCCTGGTGCGCCACGAGGCCCGCCAGCCGTACCGAGTGGACCCTGATCCCGGCGGGACCCTGGCCGCCTCGGGCGCCGGGGAGCAGTTCGGCGCGGGTGGGGTCGGGGTTCCATTCCCCCGAGGCGGCGGCCATGCGCTCGGCGGTCATCATGGCGGTGCCGGAGGGGGCGTCCACCTTGGCGTCGTGGTGGAGTTCGATTACCTCGGCGCTCTCGAACAGCGGGGCCGCCTTCTCCGCGAAGTACATCATCAGCACGGCCGAGATGGCGAAGTTGGGGGCGATGATGCAGTTGCTGCGCTCGAACAAGCCGCCGATGTGCTCCAAGTCCTCGGCGCCGAAACCGGTCGTGCCGACCACGGCGTGAATCCCGTCGGCCGCCAGGCGGGCCAGGTTCTGGCGGGCGGACTCCAGCACAGTGAAGTCCACGCCGACCTCCGCGCCCGCCGAGACGAAGGCGTCCGGCGAGCCGGCGATTGTCACGGCCCCCGCATCCCCGGCGTCGCCGTCACCGATCAGGTCGGCCACGGTCACACCCGCCGCCGCGGGGTCCACCGCAGCCACGAGTTGCATGTCCGCCGCGGCTGCCACGGCCGCGCACACCGTGCGCCCCATGCGCCCGGCGGCGCCCAGAACGCCGACCCGGATCATGGGGCGATCATTCAGTTGCGCCGGCGGCGCGGGCGATTCGGGGCGTCGGCGGGGCCCAGATCCCCGAAGTCGGCGGCGACCATCCGGTCGAACTCCTCGGCGAAGGAGACCTCTTCGATCCCCGTGGAGGTGTCGGAGTCGGACCGCGGCGCCTGGCGCTCGCGGCCGCCGCGGCCGCTGTCACGGCCCCGGTCACGCCCGCCGTCGCGGCCACCGTCACGGCCCCGGTCACGGCCGCCGTCACGACCGCCGTCCCGTCCGCCGCGGCCACCGTCGCGACGATCGGACGGGCGACGCTCGGAACCGCTGCGCTCGGCTTGCCCGCCGGCGCCGCCGCCGTCGTCGTCGCCACCCACCGGGATCAGGCTGATGCGGTTGTTGCCGTCCACCTGGTCGACCCGAACGGTGATCTCGTCGTCGAGTGAGAGCACCTCCTCGACGCGGTCCAGGCGGCGCCCGCCGCCCAGCTTCGAGATGTGCACGAGCCCGTCGCGTCCCGGCAGGATGTTGACGAACGCACCGAAACCGGTGATGTTCACGACCCTGCCCGTGTAGACCGCTCCGATCTCGACCTCGGGCGGGAACACGATCGCCCGGATCCGCTCCTCGGCGGAGGCGACCGCAGCGCGGTCGGCGGCGGCGATCGCGACCCTGGCGCCGGTGGCGTCCTCGTCGACCATGATCTCCGCGCCGGTCTCCTCCTGCAGGGCGTTGATGACCTTGCCCTTGGGGCCGATGACCTCGCCGATCTTGTCGGTCGGGATCTCGAAGGAGAGGATCTTGGGTGCCGTCTCGCCGACGTCGGGGCGGGGGCCGTCGATGGCGCCGCGCATGACCTCCAGGATCTGCAGCCGTGCCTCGCGGGCCTGCTCCAAGGCCGCGGCCAGCACCGAGGCGGAGATCCCGTCGATCTTGGTGTCGAGTTGCAGCGCCGTGACGTACTCCTCGGTGCCCGCCACCTTGAAGTCCATGTCGCCGAAGGCGTCCTCGGCGCCGAGGATGTCGGTGAGAGCCACGTAGCGGTCGCCCTCGTTGATGAGACCCATGGCGATCCCGGCGACCGGCGCCTTGATGGGAACGCCCGCGTCCATGAGCGACAGGCTCGAGCCGCACACCGATGCCATGGAGCTGGAGCCGTTGGAGGACAGCACCTCCGAGACCAGCCGGATGGTGTACGGGAACTCCTCGATGCCGGGGATGACCGGCAGCAGCGCCTTCTCGGCGAGCGCGCCGTGGCCGACCTCCCGCCGGCGCGGCCCGCGCATGAAGCCGGCCTCGCCGGTGCTGAAGGGCGGGAAGTTGTAGTGGTGCAGGTAGCGCTTGCGCTCGGTGGGGTCGATGCCGTCCACGATCTGGTCCATGCGCTGGGTGCCGAGCGTGGTGACGTTCAGGACCTGCGTCTCGCCGCGCTGGAACAGTCCAGAGCCGTGGGTCATGGCGATCACGCCCACCTCGGCCGACAGCGGCCGCAGGTCGCTGGTGCCCCGGCCGTCGATGCGGCGGCCTTCGCCCAGGATGCGCTCCCGGACGATGCTCTTGGAGAGCGAGCGGACGGCCGCCTTGGCCTGCTGCTCGATGCCCTCCGCACCCTCGAACCGCTCGGCCACCGCCGCGATGATCGACTCGGCGGCGCTGCGCTCCGCTGCGAGGCGTGCGGCCTTGTCGGCCACCTCCAGCGCCTCGGCGAGTTGGTCGCGGCCGATCTCGGCAACCGCCTCGGCAACCTCGGGGCTGTAGTCGGCCATGAGTTCGAAGTCCATGGT
>JAPPKQ010000398.1 GCA_028819945.1 bacterium
CGAGCGGCGTGCGCAGGTCGACGAGGTGGCCGTCGAGTTCGGCGCCGACCGCCGACGGGGCGTTCAATGCCGGCTTCTCGCTGGTCACCACCGTCTCGGTGCTGTTGCTGGTGTCGCTCGGGCTGGCGGTGGTGTTCGGCTTGCGGCGGGTGATCAATCTGGCCCACGGCGAGTTCATCATGTTCGGGGCCTTCGCCACCCTGACCGCCACCCGGGCCGGCGTCGGACTCTGGGGCGCCATGCTGGTCGCGGTGGCGGTCACCGCCGCTTTCGGACTCGTCGTGGAGTTGACGCTGATCCGCCACCTCTACGAGCGCCCCGCCGACACCATGCTTGCCACCTGGGGGCTGTCGCTGATCCTCGTGCAGCTCGCCGACCTCGTCTACGGGTCGGTGACCGAGGGCATCCCCACCCCGCTGGCCAGCTTCGGCGTGGGGGACTACTCGATGTCGGAGTACAACCTGGTGCTCATCGGGGTGGCCTGGACACTGGCGGCGCTGACCTGGCTGGTGACGCGCCGCACCCGCTACGGGTTGCTGACCCGGGCCGCCGCCCAGAACCCCGACATGGCCGCCGGCCTGGGCGTGAACACTCGCCGGGTCGCCACGTGGACCTTCGCGTACGGCGCGGGACTGGCGGGAGCCGCCGGCGCGGTCCTGGCCCCGGTCGTGGGGGTGATCCCCACGATGGGCCAGCTGTACGTGGCCCGGTCGTTCATGGCCGTCATCGTCGGCGGGCCCGCCTTCCTGGCCGGAACCGTGGGCGCCAGCAGCGCGTTGGGCGCTGTCGAGAACCTGGTGAGCCGCAGCTACACGCCGGTCATCGGTCAGGCGATGCTGCTGGTGGCCGCCATCGTGATCCTGCGCTTCCTGCCCCAGGGGCTCACCGGTCGCCGCCGGAGGGGAGGCCTGATATGAGGGCGCCGCCCGCGGGGGCCGCCGACCTGGCCGTCGCCGCCGTCGCCGGGGGTGTGCTGGTGCTGGCAGGAAACCTCGTGGCGGAGTTCACGGCCTTCGAGTGGACGCTCTGGGCGATCGAGGTGATCCTGGCGCTGTCGCTGGTACTGGTTTGGGGTTACTGCGGCATATTCAGCTTCGGTCAGGCGGCGGTGTACGGCATCGGCGGCTACAGCTACGGGGTCTTCGCCCTGAACCTCGCCGAACACACCGGCGAGACCCTCTCGGCGCTCGTCGTGGCCGCGGTCGCCGGAGCCGTCTTCGCAGCCGCCCTCGGCTACTTCATGTTCTACGGCAACCTCTCCAACGTCTACGTGGCGATCGTGACGCTGGCCACGGCGCTGGTGCTGTTCGCCATCGTCAACAGCACAGCGGGGTCGGCCTACCGCATCGGCGACGCCGTGCTTGGGGGCTACAACGGCATGACCCGCATCCCCCGCATCACCTACCGGCTCCCCGGCGGCGACCCGACGACCCTGACGCGGGTGCAGTTCTTCGCCACCTGCACCTGCGTGGCCCTGGTCCTGGCGTTGGCACTGCGGTTCGCCGGGCGGCGGCCGTTCGGGCGCATCGCCGCGGCGGTGCGCGAGAACGAGACGCGCAGCAGCCTGCTGGGCTACGACGTGCGCCGCCACAAGCTGTGGGTGTTCACCCTGGGCGGCGCCATCGCCGGTCTGGCCGGCGGCTTCTACGCGGCCTGGGGTCGCTTCATGAGCCCCACGGTCTTCTCCCTCAAGCCGGCCGCCCTGGTGGTCATCTGGACGCTGGTGGGCGGGCGCTTCTCCGTCGGCGGCGCATTCGTGGGCGTTGTGATCGTGGAGGGGCTCTCCTCGGCGCTCGGCGGCCCCAGCGGCGACCGGGAGGCCATCGTGGTGGGCGCCCTGCTGATCGGCATAGTCCTGGGGCTGCGAGGCGGCGTGGTGCCCACCCTGGGTCGTCTGTGGCGGGAGCGCCTGCGCCCCGCCGTCATGGCTGCCACCTCCGGCGGGCCCCCCCGGGTCGGGGCCACCGCGCTGCGGCCCGGGGGCGACGCGCAAGCCGGCGGTGACCTCGAGGCACCGGTCGCAGGTGGGATCGACACCGGTGCCGGCGAGCCGGTCGAGGCGGCCGGCGCAGGTGCGCGGCTGGAGGTGCGCGGGGTATCGAAGCGGTTCGGCGGCGTGACCGCCCTCGACGACGTCACCCTGGAATTCGCGCCGTACCAGGCCTCGTGCATCATCGGTCCCAACGGGGCGGGCAAGAGCACCCTGTTCGGCGTGCTGACCGGCTACCACCAGGTGACGGCGGGCACCGTCCTGCTGAACGGCGAGGACATCACCCGGCTCGGGCCGCACCGCCGGGCGCGCCTGGGGCTCGGCATCAAGATGCAGGTCCCGAGCGTCTACGGCGCCCTCCCAACGCAGGAGAACCTGTGGCTGGCCGCCTATGCCGCGTGCGGCGACCGGGCGGCGGCACGGCGGCACGCCGGCCGGATCCTCGCCCAGCTGGGACTCTCGGAGGCCGCCGAACTGCCGGCCGGCGCGCTCGCCCACGGGCAGCGGCAGTGGCTGGAGATCGGCATGGTGCTCGCCACCGAACCCTCGGTGATCCTGCTCGACGAGCCCACCGCCGGCATGACCCGCGACGAGACCGAGCAGACCGAGCGACTCATCACCCGGCTGCGGAGCCGCGCCACCGTGGTCGTGGTGGAGCACGACATGGAGTTCGTGCGCCGCCTCGATGCTCCCATCACCGTGCTGCACATGGGCGAGCTGTTCACGCAGGGCAGCTTCGACGAGTTGAGCCGCGACGAGCGGGTGCTCAACATCTACCTGGGCCGTGGCAATGAGCAGTTGGGCGGGAGAGGCGAGCCCGCCGGGCGAGGCGATGCTGACGCTGGCTGACGTGCACGCCGGCTACGGCTCGGTCCGGGTGCTCCACTCGGTGGCGCTGGAGGTGGCCGCCGGCGAGTGCACGGCCGTGCTGGGTCGCAACGGCGTGGGCAAGTCCACGCTGCTGCGCTGCATCGCCGGCATGCTCCCGCTGCAGCGCGGCAGCATCAGCATCGACGGCGGCGACGTCTCGTCGCTCTCGACGTTCCGGCGGGCGCGCCTCGGGGTGAGCCTCGTGCCGCAGGGCCGGGGCATCTTCGGCGGGCTCACCGTGCGGGAGAATCTGCGGGTGGGTCCGGCTGCGCAGCGGCCTGCCGGCACGGCAGCAACCACCGAGCGCCTGCTGGAGGAGTTCCCCACGCTCGCGGCCATGGCCAACAGCAAGGCGGCCGGCCTCAGCGGCGGCCAGCAGCAACTGCTGGCGCTGGCGCGGGCGCTGGCCACCGAGCCGCGGCTGCTGCTGCTCGACGAGCCCTCCGAGGGCATCCAGCCGTCGATCCTGGACGAGATCGCCGCCGTGCTCGCACGAGCCCGCGCCGAGCGCCACATCGCCCTGGTACTGGTGGAGCAGAACCTGGACTTCGCAGCGCGCCTGGCCGAGACGGCGCACGTCATGGTGAAAGGCGAGTTGGTGGCGACGGTCGCCACCGCCGAACTGGCCGCCGACCGGGACCTGCAGCGCCGCTACATGGCCATCTGAGGAGGACCAGCCGCCGGTGGGACGGCGCGAGAAACCGCACAGAAGGAGAATCGCCCATGACAGCATCCCGTGCCGCGGGTGAGCGCACCCCTGCGCTCCTCGGCGACACCATCTACGACAACCTCGCCGCCACCGCCCGCAACCATCCCGATGCCGAGGCGCTGGTGTCGCGTCATCAGGGACTGCGCTTCAGCTACGGCGAGTTCCTGGCGGCCGTCGACGAGGTGGCCCGCGGCCTTATGGCGCTGGGCGTCCAGCAGGGTGACCGGGTGGGCATCTGGAGCCCCAACCGCGCTGAATGGGTGTTGGTGCAGTACGCCACGGCCGCCATCGGAGCGATCCTCGTGAACATCAATCCGGCCTACCGCACAGCGGAGCTCGAGTACGCGCTGTGCCAGTCGGGCGTGTCGCTGCTGGTGTCGGTCCGCACCCACGGCACCTCGGACTACGAGGCTCTCTACGCCGAGGTGGCCGACCGGGTGCCTACCGGGCGGGTGATCTGGCTGGACGACCTTCAGCGCGGGCCCGGCGACTGGCCTGCGCTGCTGGAGCGGGCGGGCGACGTCAGCGTCGACGAGCTGCGCCGGCGAGCCGCCGGCCTGGACGCCGACGACCCCATAAACATCCAGTACACCAGCGGCACGACCGGCTTCCCGAAGGGCGCCACGCTGACTCACCGCAACATCCTGAACAACGGGTTCTTCGTCGGTGAGCGCTGCCGCTACACCCCCGACGACCGGGTCTGCATCCCGGTGCCCTTCTACCACTGCTTCGGGATGGTGCTCGGCAACCTGGCCTGCACCACCCA
>JAPPKQ010000427.1 GCA_028819945.1 bacterium
CACCGGGATCCCGGCCTCCCCAACTGGATCCAGACCGCGGGCCACACGTCGGGAACCATGTGTTTCCGGTGGGTGCGGGCGAAGCAGCACCCGCAACCCCGGACCCGGCTCGTCAAGTTGGACAGCCTGCCTGAGGCGGCGTCACCGGAGATCGGCCCCGCAGTCGGGGGTACCGCGTGACGTCGACGGACTACGCGAACCCGTATCGCCCCCTGGCGATCCGGTTGTTAAACCGGATCGGCAGGGCCGGGCGGAGCCTCGAGGGGCCCGGTCGCCTGGATGTCGATTCGCTCGTCGACTCGGCGCGCCGGAAGACGGGGTTGACCGACTTCGGGGCGGACGGGCACCTCCGCGGCCTGGGCGTGCTCGTCGAGTCGATCAACGCCGAGGCCCGGCTGACCGCAACCGGCCGGCTGATGCAGAGGTCGCGGCTCTCCGGCGCGCTGGTCAACCGGTTGCAGATCCAGGAGTTGCTGAGGCGGCATCCCGAGATCCATGACATCTACCTCGGCGGGATCGTTCTGGTCGCCGGACTGCAGCGCACCGGCACCACGCTGCTGCAGCGCCTGCTGAGCTCCCACCCGGAGATTCGAGGCATCACAGGACCCGAGGTCCTGCACCCCGTTCCCGATGTCGATGATGTCGAACGCGGTGAGAGAACCCGTGAAAGGCGGGCGGTCCTCGCCAAGCGGGCGTTCTCCTATCTGGCGCCCGAGTTCACGGTGATCCATCCGATCGACCACGACCAGCCGGAGGAGGAGGTCCTGCTGATGGATCTGACCTTCATGAGCCAGTCGGCGGAGGCCACCATGCACGTGCCGAGTTACTCCCGCTGGCTCGAGGGGGAGGATCACACGTGGACCTACGAGTACCTCAAGCAGGTCCTGAAGGTGCTCTGCTGGCAACGCCCCGGCCGGACCTGGGTGCTCAAGACCCCGCAGCACATGGAACACCTCGACGCGTTCAGGGCCGTGTTCCCCGAGGCCACGATCGTGCAGACCCATCGCGATCCCCGCAAGACGGTCGCCTCGTTCTGCAGCCTCGTGGCCCATGCACGCGGCATGTTCAGCGACTGCGTCGACCCGTTCGAGATCGGGGAGCACTGGTTCCGGAAGACGCGCAGGATGGTGCAACGGTCCGCGCAGGCCCGGGAGGATGCGGGAGACCGCCGCTTCATCGACGTCTCGTACTACGACCTGACCCGAGATCCGATCGCCGAGCTCCGGCGGATCTGCAGCCAGGCGGGGATCACCTTCGACGACGTCGCAGAGCTCACAGCCACACGCTGCATCGAGGCGAACCCGAAGGACCGCTTCGGCAAACACGTCTACCGGCTGAGCGACTTCGGACTGAGCGAGCAGATGGTGGACGAGGCCTTCTCGTCGTACCGGGAGAAGCATGCGATCCCGTTCGAATAGGCCCGCAGGCGGCTGCCGGGCGAAGGCCTGCACCGGGGGCACCGATCACCATCGCACCTGAATCGCCGAAGGCCGGGCGCGGCAACTTCGTCGACGCCATGGTCAAGGCGGTTCGCGACCTGAGGGATCTCAAGAACCCGGAGCTCGGCCCGCTCCGCGATGACGAGCGGATCGACGGAAGGACCTGCCTGATCACGGGGGCCAACAGCGGACTGGGCAGGGCTGCGGCCATCGAACTGGCGAGGCGCGGCGGGAACATGATCCTGGCCTGCCGGCCCGGCCATGCCGGGATCGAAGACGAGATCAGGCGACTCTCCGGATCCGACGCCGTCGAGTTGATCGAGGTGGATCTCTCCGATCTGCGCTCCGTTCATCGCTGCTGCGACGAGCAGCAGCGACGCGGAACCCGCATCGACATCGCGCTCCTGAACGCCGGCTGCATGTCGCGCCGGTCACAGAGGACGCCGCAGGGATACGAGATCATGTTCGCGGTCCACTTCCTGGCGAACCGGGTGATGATCGACCGCTGGCTGGCCGACGGCGTCGTCAGCCCGTCGAGCCGGCCCGGCGAGACGCCGCGGATCGTCTTCGTGTCGTCGGACTCGCACCGGTCCGCTCCGCCCATCGACTTCGACCGCGTCGGGTCCTGCCCGGATTACGGGATGTCCCAGAGCATGCGGCACTACGCCGCGAGCAAGTTGGTCCTCTGCACCTACGCCACGGAACTCTCCCGCCGGCTGAACCCCGGCGAGGCGGTCGGCGTGGCGGTGCATGCGCTGTGCCCGGGAGGGGTCGCCACGAACATCGTCAAGGACACGCCGAGGCTGCTGAGACCGGTGTTCGACGCCTGGTTGCGACGGTTCTTCCAGAAGCCGGAGGAGGCGATCGGACCGGTCCTCCACCTCTGCTGCGCCGAGCAGGCGGGCAACTCCACCGGGACGTACCTGCACATGATGCACAGGAGGCAGGTCTCGCCGGACGCGGCGGACCCGGACAACGGAGCCCGGCTGTGGGAGGCCAGCGAGCCCATGGTGGCCGGATCTCGGGAGTCCCGCTGATCGAGGCCCGCAGGGGCTAGGCGAGTTCGGCGGCGGCCTCCGTGGCGGCTGCGACGGTGGCGTCGATGTCGCTGGCGGAGTGGGCCAGGCTGACGAAGATGGCCTCGTAGGGGCCGGGGGCCAGCGCCACGCCGCGGCGCAGCATGGCCTGGAAGAACGGGGCGTACAGGCCGCTCGCCACTGAGGCGTTGGCCTCGTCGAAGTTCCGGGGCGTCTCACTGCCGAAGAACAGGCCCAGCAGCGAGCCGACACGCGGCACCACGGCGTCGACCCGGGCGGCGCCGAAGGCCTCCTCCAGTCCGGCCGCCAGCGTCACGGCGGTGGCCTCGAGATGCTCATACGCCGACCCGTCGAGCGCCTCGAGCGTGGCCAACCCGGCTGCGGTCGCCAATGGGTTGCCCGACAGCGTGCCGGCCTGGTAGACGCCGCCGAGCGGAGCCAGATGGCCCATGAGCGCCCGGCTGCCCCCGAAGGCGCCCACCGGCAGTCCCCCGCCGATCACCTTGCCGAAGCACCACAGGTCGGGCCGCACCCCGTAGAACTCCGTGGCGCCGCCGCGGGCGAGACGGAAGCCGGTGATGACCTCGTCGAAGACCAGCAGCGCCCCGGCCCGGTCACAGGCTGCCCGGAGCCCTTCCAGGAATCCGGGTGCCGGCGCCACCAGCCCCATGTTGGCCGCCACCGGCTCCACCAGAACCGCCGCGGTGTCCGCGTCGATGTCGGGCACCACGTTGTAGGGCGCCACAACCGTGTCTGCGACCGCGCCCGGCGTGACGCCGTCGCAGCCGCTGAGCCCCTGGTTGGCCACGCCGCTGCCGCCGGCCGCCAGCAGCGAGTCGGAATGGCCGTGATAGCAGCCGGCGAACTTGACGATCTTGTTGCGGCCGGTGGCGCCCCGCGCCAGGCGGACCGCCGACATGGCGGCCTCGGTGCCGCTGGAGACCAACCGGAGCATCTCCAGGCCCCGCACGCGGGCGCACATCTCGTTCGCCAGACGCACCTCCGCCTCGGTGGGTGCGCCGAAGCTGGTGCCCTGTGCGGCGGCGGCGGCGACGGCGTTGATGACGGCGGCCGGAGCGTGGCCCAAGATGCCCGGCCCGTAACTCTGGACGTAGTCGATGTAGCGATTGCCTTCGACGTCCCAGACGTGAGCGCCCTGGCCTCCGGCGACGAAGTAGGGGGTGCCGCCGACGGCGCCGAACGCCCGCACCGGCGAGTTGACCCCGCCGGGGAGCACGGCGCAGGCGCGCTCGAACAACCCGGCGTTGCTGAGGTCGGCGTCGCCGGGTGCGACCCCGGGCGGCTCAGCCACCGAGCGCCTCGGCGACCTCGCCGGCGAAGTACGTGAGGATGAAGTCGGCGCCGGCTCGCTTGACGGCAGTCAGCTGCTCGAGCGCCACCGCTGGGCCGTCGATCCAGCCGCGCTCGGCGGCGGCGGCGATCATGGCGTACTCACCCGATACGTGGTAGGACCCCAACGGCACGTTGACCGCGGCGCGTGCGCGGGCGATCACGTCCAGGTAGGTGACCGCCGGCTTCACCATGACCATGTCGGCGCCCTCGGCCAGGTCGGCGAGCACCTCGGTCACCGCCTCGCGGGCGTTGCGCCAGTCCTGCTGGTATCCCTTGCGGTCGCCGCTGCGAATGGTCACGTCGACGGCGTCCCGGAACGGGCCGTAGAGCGCGGAGGCGTACTTGGCGGCGTAGGCCAGGATCGCCACGTCGGGGTACCCGGCGGAGTCGAGGGCGCTGCGGATCGCGCCCACCAGGCCGTCCATAAATCCGCGGGGGGCGCCCACCTGGGCGCCGGCGGCGGCCTGGGCAACGGCGGCCTGCTGGTAGATCACCAGAGTG
>JAPPKQ010000374.1 GCA_028819945.1 bacterium
CCTGTTCAACTCGGCCATCGACGAGACATTCGGTGAGACCCTCGGCGCCGACGGCGGCGACGCCGAGGAGTTCAGCCTGGATCGGCGGGCGTGCCTCGACTACTTCGAGGACTACTTCGGGTTCGTCCCCGACTACGTGAAGCTCATGGCCGACGAGGCGCCCCGGGCGCTGGAAGGCTACGTGCTGATGCGCGAGTGGTCCCTGGCCGAGAACGTGCTGGATGCCGGCCACGCCGAACTGCTGCTGTGCACCATCAACGCCGCCGAATTCTCCGCCCGCTTCGTGAACGTTCACGCCAACGGCGCCCGCCGGGCCGGCTGCAGCGAGGCGCAGATCACCGAGGCGGTGGTGTGCGCCATCCCGGTGGCGGGCGTGGCGGCCTGGCTGCCGGGCGCCGACGGCATCATGGAGGGCCGCACGTGAGCGACGCCGACCGTGCCCCCGACGGTGCCGCTGAGAGTGTGGCCGGCGGTGCCGCCCGCGGTTTCGGCGACGGGCTCATCGACGTGCACGGCCACATCGTGCTGGAGGGCTCGATGGGGCGGGCGGGAGCCTGCGGCCCCGAGATCGGCCACCACCCCGACGGCAGCCCGTGGTTCCGCGTCGGCAACTACCGGCTCGACGGCGTGGCCTACCGGGGATCGCTGTTCATCGAGGTGGACATGCGCCTCGCCGCCATGGACGCCGCCGGGATCAGGCTGCAGGCGCTCTCGCCGAACCCGCTGACCTACCTGCACTTCATCGACGCCGCGGCCGCGGCAGACTTCTGCCGGGCGCACAACGACAGCCTCGCCGAGGTCGTGGCCGGCCATCCCGGCCGGTTCGTGGGCCTCGGCGCCCTGCCGATGCAGGACATCGGGGCGGCCTGTGCTGAGTTGCGTCGAGTCGTCGGCGACCTCGGGCTGCTCGGCGGCTACATCGGCACCGACTTCGGCACGCCGCTGGACGCGCCCGCCACCGACGCCCTCTACGAGACCTGTGTGGAGCTGGACGTGCCGCTGTTCCTGCACCCAACCCAGTCGGGCATCGACGGCCCGCTGCTGGACGAGCGTTTGCGGCGCTGGGACCTGGACCTGGTGCTGGAGTACTCCTTCGAGGAGGCCTTGGCGGCCGCGACGCTGATCTTCGGCGGTGTGCTGCGCCGTCACCCCGCCCTTGACATCTGCCTGAGCCACGGCGGGGGATCCCTGGCTCTGGCGCTGTCGAAGCTGCGCAAGCTGGCGGAGCGGCGGCCCGCCTCGCCGGACTGGCTGAAGCCCGAAGGCGTCTTCGACGCCCAGCTCGAACGGCTGTGGTTCGACTGCCACGTCACCGGCGAGCGCGAGTTCGCCTTCGTCACCGACATCCTGGGCACCGATCGGCTGGTGTACGGCACCAACTTCGGGGGCTGGGACCGGGGCACCGGCCCGGACCTGGGCCAGTTGGCGGGCACGCTCAACGAGAACGCCGCCCGGCTGCTGCGCCTGGGCGACCGGGCCCCGCAGCCACTGGCCTGAGGCGCGGGGTCGGCGAGGCGATCCAGCCGGAACGAGGAGGAGACGATGGCTACCGAAGCGCCGCTGCTGGCGAACGAGGCGGACCATCCGCAGGAGGTCGTGGCCACCCACGGCGACCGGCGGATCGTGGTCATGGACTCGGCCCGCTATGTGGACGCCCGCAACCACCGCAGCGACGTCGTGGTGCCGGCCTCGTACCTGGGCGTGCTTCCGGCCCGGCTCATGGTGCCGCACAGGCCCCGGGCGGTCATCGCCCACGACGGCGCCGTGGGCATGGACGGGGCGGGTATCGCCGGGCTGTGGTACCTGGAGGCGCTCGGCATTCCCGCCGCCACGGCGTCGGCCGAATCGTCGGAGTTGGGCAACGGCATGGACCAGTACACCTGCGGGGTGATCAGCCGGCTCAACATCTACGCCGAGCGCTGCGGGGTGACCGAGGGGATGCCGGTGGCGGAGGCCGCCCGGTTGCTGGCCTGCAACGACCCGGCCGGCGAGATCGACGAGGGCACGAAGATCCGCCGCGAGGTGATGGCCACCTCGCCGACGGGTCGGCAGTTGGTGGTGACCGATTCCATCGTGTTCGCCCAGCCGGGGGACTCCCGCAACGTGCTGGTGACCGCCGGACACACCGGCCGCAGCGGGGCCGACTTCCTGCTGGAGGTCTCGCCCCACGGCTTCATCTGCGCCGACGGCGGCCGCGCCAAGAACGACTCCGGCATCGCCGGCCTGGCAATCGTGGAGCGCCACGGCCTGGCCGGCGGCTCCTTCGACGCCTGGACCGCCCCCATCGGCGACGCCTTCAAGGCGTACGAGATCGGGAAGGTGGGGGCCTGCAACCGCCTGGCGGTCGCCCGGGGGGTCGAGGTCGGCATGGCGGTGTCCGATGCGGCCATGGCGCTCCTGCTGCACGAGGACTGAGCGCCGATGCAGCCGCCGGACCGCGCCGACCGGGCGCTGACCGGCGAGTTCTGGGCCGGCGTGGACCGGGGCGAGTTGCTGCGGCCGGTCTGCGGGCGCTGCGGGCGGAGCTTCTTCACCCCGCAGGTGGTGTGCCCGTTCTGCGGTAGCGAGCAGTGGGGTTACGTGCCGAGCAGCGGGCTCGGCACGGTGTACAGCTTCAGCGTCGTGCATCGCCCCCCCGAGCCCACCTTCGAGGCGCCTTACGTGCTGGCCATCGTGGACGTGGCCGAGGGCTGGAACCTGCTGACGTGGATCGTGGATTGCCCGCCGGGCGACGTGCACATCGGGATGGGGGTGCAGGTCCGGTTCGTGGCCGGACCCCACGGCGCGCTCCTGCCGGCGTTCGCCCCGCGCGCCACCGCCCATGGGCCTGCCGGGGCGGCGGCATGAGCGGATCGGGTCGCGGCGCGGCCCCCGTTCGGCGGTTGTCGGCACGTCCGGCGCGGGAACCCCGAGCCGAGCTGGCGGGATGAACGTCGGCCTGGCGTTCCGGCGCAACGCGGTGCGGTACCCGACGGCGGCCGCGCTGTTCGACGTGGGGCCCGAGCGCCGTGACGTGACCTGGGCGGACCTGGAGGAGCGGACGAACCGGATCGCCAACACCCTCTCCGGCGCGCTCGGCATCGAGCCCGGCGACCGCGTGGCGCTGCTCGTTGCGAACCGCCCCGAGGTCGTGGAGGTGCTCGGTGGGATAACCAAGGCCGGCGCCGTCTATGTGGGGCTCAACTTCCGCCTCGGTCCCGTCGAGCTGGACCAGATCATCGACAACGCCCGACCGCGCCTGCTGCTCTGCGACAGCGAGCACCTCCCCCAAACAGCCGAGGTGGCCGAGAAGTACGACCTCGAGGTGCTGGACATCGACGGGGAGCCGTACCGATCCCTGGTGGCCGCGGGTTCGCCGGCACCGCCGACCACCCTGCACGAGGTCCGGTCCGATGACGACTTCTGCATCGTCTACACCAGCGGCACCACCGGGCGGCCCAAGGGCGTCCTCTTCGACCATGCCCGGGTGCTGCAGCACGCCACGGTGACCGCGCTGGAGTACGAGATCAGCCGGCACAGCCGCTACCTGCTGCAGATCCCGCACAACTCCAGCGTCAACATCACGATCGTGCCGGTGCTGCTGATGGGTGCGGCCCTGGGGTTCCGGGACAGCCGCAGCTTCGAGCCCGTGGGGTTCGCCGAGACCGTCGATCGCCAGGGGGTCAGTAACTCGTTCCTGGTGCCGACCCAGCTGATGCGACTCCTGGACGGCCTGCCGCCGGCACACGACAGCCTGCTGGGTGGCCTGGTGACCCTGGGCTACGGAGCCTCGCCCATCTCCCCGGAGCGCCTCGGCGAGCTGGTCGGCCGCTTCGGCA
Organism: bacterium; assembly: GCA_028819945.1. Lineage (GTDB taxonomy): Bacteria > Actinomycetota > Acidimicrobiia > Acidimicrobiales > CATQHL01 > VXNF01. The sequence goes on from JAPPKQ010000374.1 coordinate 3,819, forward strand.
ACGTCTTCAACCAGCTCTACGGCATGGCCGAGATCGCCTCCATCGGCACGATGCTGCGCAAGGACGACCACCTCCGAGGGCTGACCGAACGTCCGGAGTTGCTGGGTTCCTGCGGCCAGCCGTCCTACGCCGTGGACGTGCGAGTGGTCGACCCCGACGGCAACGACATCGCCACGGGGGAGCGAGGCGAGGTCATCTTCGGCGGGCCCTATGTCATGAAGGGCTACTACCGCGACCCCGAACGCACCGCCGAGTCGCTGCGCGGCGGCTGGATGCACTCCGGCGACGTGGCCACCGTCGACGACGAGGGCTTCATCTACATCGTCGACCGGCTCAAGAACCTCATCATCCGGGGCGGGCTGAACATCGCCCCCACCGAGATCGAGAATGTGCTGTACCGCCACCCCGCTGTGCTGGAGTGCTCGGTGGTGGGGGTGCCCGACACCGACTGGGGCGAGGCCATCGTGGCGGTGGCGGCGCTCAAGGAGGGGGCGACGG
>JAPPKQ010000123.1 GCA_028819945.1 bacterium
ACTCACCGGAGGGACCAGCGCCATGAAGGCCCGACCACCACCGTTCGATGCCCACCGGGCGGAGATGGTGCGCCGCGACCTCGCCCGGCGTGGCGTGCGCGATCAGCGGGTGCTGGAGGCGATGGGCTCGGTGCCCCGGGAGGCGTTCGTCCCGTCCGCCCAGCGCCGCAGTGCCTACGCCGACCGGGCGCTGCCCCTCGGGTTCGGCCAGACCGTGTCGCAGCCCTACGTCGTGGCCGTCACGCTGGCGGCGTTGCGGTTGGCAGCCGGCGACAGGGTCCTGGAGATCGGCGCCGGCTCGGGGTACGCGGCCGGGGTGGCGAGCCGGCTGGCCGCGAGCGTGGTGGCGGTGGAGCGCATCGAGCGCCTGGCGAGCGGCGCCCGGCAGCGGCTGGAATCCCTGGGCTACGGCAACGTCACCGTGGTGTGGGCCGATGGTGCAGACGGCCACCCGCCGGGCGCGCCCTACGACGCCGTCTTCCTCTCCGCCGCGGCACCCGCCGTGCCACAGGCGCTGTTCGACCAGCTGGCCCCGGGGGGCCGGCTCGTGGCGCCCGTCGGTAGCGCCTCGCGGGACCAGGAACTGGCGCTCTACGAGAAACCCGGACCGGGCGACGGGGGGCCCGGCGGCAAGGCCCGGCGCTGCGGCGGCCTGCTGCCGGTGGCCTTCGTCCCGCTGCTCCCCGGTGTGCGAGCGACCGGGAAGTAACCTGACGGCGCTCTGTCACTCCCCGGTCCGCCATGACGACGAACCTCCCGATCCACATCGTGCCCTCCACGCTCAGCGCCGACTTCAGCCGGCTCGGCGAGGACTGCGCCGCGCTCGAGACGGCCGGCGCCGACCGCATCCAGTGGGACGTGATGGACGGTGCCTTCGTGCCGAACATCACCTTCGGGCCCGACGTCATCGCCGCCTCGCGCCCGCACACGTCGCTGCCGTTCGAGGTGCACCTCATGGTGGAGGGCCCCGAGGCTCTGGCGGCGCGTTACGTGGACGCGGGATGCGAGTTGCTCATCGTGCACGCCGAGGCGTGCGTGCACCTGCACCGCACCCTCGAGCAGATTCACGGATTGGGGGCGTCCGCCGGCGTTGCGCTGAACCCGTCGACGCCGGCCGCCGCCGTGGCGCAGGTGCTCGACCTCGCCGACATGGTGCTGGTGATGACGGTGAACCCTGGCTTCGGCGGCCAGAAGTACATCGCCACCATGGAACCCAAGATCGCCGAGGTGCGCCGCATGATCGAGGAGTCCGGTCGCCACATCGACCTCGAGGTGGACGGTGGGATCTCAGCCGGCACGATCGCCGGTGCCGCCGCCGCCGGAGCGAACGTCTTCGTGGCCGGCAGCGCCGTCTTCGGCCATCCCGACGGCCTAGCCGCAGCGGTGGCGGACCTCCGCCGGCGGGCCGAGGCAGCCCGCGGCGGGATCGGCAACTAGCCGATCAGCAGTTCCACGCAGCCCGCTCGGCCCTGGATCCCGGCCTTCGCCGGGATGACGATCAGGCCGGGATGACGATCAGGCCGGGATGACGATCAGACCGGGATGACGATCAGACGGGAGAGTCAGCGGATGGCGCCGCGCTCAGCGATCACCTCGTCGATGATGCCGTACTCCTTGGCCTGCTCGGCGGTGAACCAGCGGTCCCGGTCGAAGTCGGCCTCGACCTGGTCCACCGGCTGGCCGGTGTGCTCGGAGATGCGCTCGGCCAGGACCTGCTTGATGTAGGTCATCTGCTCGGCCTGGATGGCGATGTCGGAGGCCTGGCCCTGCACCCCGCCGTGGGGCTGGTGCATGAGGATGCGGGCGTGCGGCAGGGCGTAGCGCTTCCCGGCGGCGCCGGCGCACAACAGGAACTGCGCCATCGAGGCGCCGAGACCCATGCAGATGGTGCCCACGTCGGGGGTCACGAACTGCATGGTGTCGTAGATGGCCATGCCGGAGGTGATCGACCCGCCGGGCGAGTTGATGTAGAGCCAGATGTCCCGCTTGGGGTCCTGGCCCTCTAGGTACAGCAACTGGGCGGTGATGGAGTTGGCCAGCTCGTCGTCAACGGCGCGCCCCAGGAACACGATCCGCTGGCGCAGCAACTGCTGGAAGATGTCCGGCGTCGCGTTGCGATTCGATCCGTCGCCATCGCGGGACGCGTCGGGCGCGCCCGGCAGATCCAGACCTGACATTTCCACCGGCAAACCTCCCGGAAGTCCTGCGCGCAGGCTACCGATAATCTGATCGCGGGCCACGCCCGGCGCCAGTGACGGAATCCGGCAGACGTGCAGGGTTTAGGTCCCTGTGAGCTTCGGCTCGTGTGGGTTCGAATCCCACCTGGCGCACCGCATCGCCGCGGGCCGACTCCGGCAGCCTCGAGGGTGAGGTGCGTCGTCGCGCCGGGACACCATCCCGCGGGTCGATTGCACCCGCAGACGCCGCGCGAGACCCCGTCGATCAGGGCTCGCCGGCGAGGACGCGTGCCAGCTGCCGCAGGGCTCGGGCGCGGTGGCTGACGGCGCCCTTGGCGTCCAGGCTCATCTCCGCGAACGTGGCGCTGCCCGGCCACGGCCCGACCACCCGGTCATAACCGAAGCCCCGGCTGCCGCGGGGCTCGACGGCGATGCTGCCCTCCACCACGCCGTCCGCCACGACCTCGCGCCCGTCGGGCCAGCGCGCCACCACGACGGTGCGGAAGCGGGCGGTGCGCTGCGGTTGGGCCACCCCGGCGAGCGCCGCCAGCAGCTTCGCCACGTTCGCCTCGTCGCCTGCGCTCACACCGGCGTAGCGCGCCGAGTGGACGCCGGGGGCGCCGTCCAGGGCGTCCACCTCCAGGCCGGTGTCGTCGGCCAGCGCCGGCGCGCCGGCGAAGGCGGCGACTGCGACGGCCTTGATGCGGGCGTTGGCCTCCAGCGTGTCGCCATCCTCGAGAACCTCGCCCAGTTCAACCGGCCGCTCCAGCAGGATCGCCACCCCTTCCAGTGCGGCCTGCATCTCGATGAGCTTGTTGGGGTTGGCCGTGGCGGCCACGAAGGCGGGGAGTTCGCTCACGTCCCGGGGCGTTCGGCGGGCGGGGCGCTCAACGACTCGCGCTGGCGGCGGACGATCTCGGCGATCCCCGCTCCGGCGAGGTCCATCAGTTCGTCCAGCATCGGGCGCCCGAACGGCACACCCTCGGCGGTTCCCTGCACCTCGATGACGTCGCCGGCGCCGGTCATCACCACGTTCATGTCGACGTCGGCGCTGACGTCCTCGCGGTAGTCGGGGTCCAGCACCGCCCGCCCGTCGACCACGGCGACCGAGACGGCTGCGCAGGCGTCCGTCAGCGGGTGCGCGCCGGGCAGGCCCGCACGGCTGAGGGCGTCGTGCAAGGCGATGTAGCCGCCGCAGATCGACGCCACCCGCGTGCCCCCGTCGGCCTGCAGCACGTCGCAGTCGACCGTCACCGACCGCTCGCCCAGGCGGGCCATGTCGCAGACGGCCCGCAGCGAGCGACCGACCAGCCGCTGGATCTCCTGGGTGCGGCCCGACTGGCGGCCCCTGCGAGCCTCGCGGTCCACCCGCTCGGGCGAGCTGCCCGGCAGCATCGAATACTCGGCGGTCACCCAGCCCGTCCCCCGGCCGCGCATCCAGCGAGGCACCTCGTCGCTCACCGAGGCGGTGCAGAGAACCCGGGTGCGGCCCAAACTCACCAGCACCGAACCGTCGGCCATCTCGGTGTAGTCGCGAGTGAACGACAGGGGCCGCAGTTCATCGGGTCGCCGCCCGTCGAGTCTCACCTTCGGTGCCCTCCGTTCAGTGCTCGGTGATCGGCGCCACAGGCTACGCCGGAGTTCGGGGCCGCAACCGTCGCCGGGTCGCCGTCGCCTCCCGGCTCGATTCGACACCGGTTCGCCCCCTGTCGCGCAAGCAGAATCCGAACGAGGGTCCTATAGTCCGGCCATGACCCAAAAACGCCTCCCCACTAGGGGAACGAAACATCGAATCAACTGGCGGAAGCCCGCCGTCGTCCTCGCGGCGCTGGGGCTGCTCGTCTCGGTCACAGCGCTGGCACCGACCGCGCTCAACGCGCAGGACGAAGCGGCCTACACGCTCACCATCCTGCACAACAACGACGGCGAGTCGAAGCTGCTGCACAACCCCGACAGGGGCTTCCCCGGCATCGCCCGCTTCGTGACCGCCATGAGGGCCCTGCAGGACGGCGCCACCACCGACGGGGTGCTCACCGTCACCGCCGGCGACAACTTCCTGGCCTCCAAGGAGTGGAACGTCAGCCTGGAACGGGGCGCTCCCTTCTACGACTCCATCGGCCTGAGCGGCCTGTACGACGC
>JAPPKQ010000307.1 GCA_028819945.1 bacterium
ATGTCGATGTTGCGCACCCCGAGGTGGGCCACTGCGTCGATCACCGCGTTCACGTACGCCGCCGGCGAGCCCACGGTGGCCGACTCGCCCACACCCTTGGCCCCGATGGGATGGTGCGGCGAGGGCACGCACGTCTCCAGCAGCTCGAAGCGCGGGGTCTCCCAGGCGGTCGGCACCAGGTAGTCCATGAAGTTGGACCCGATGCTGTTGCCGTCGTCGTCGAAGGTGATGCTCTGGATGGAACTCTTGGCGAAGCCCTCGGTGAGGCCGCCGTGGATCTGGCCCTCCACGATCATGGGGTTGATGCGCACGCCGCAGTCGTCCAGCGCCACCATGCGGTCGACCTTCCACACGCCGGTCTCGGCGTCCACCTCGACGACCACGATGTAGCTGCCGTAGGGGAACGTGAGGTTCGGCGGGTCGTAGTAGCTGCTGCCCTCGAGGCCGTGCTCGAGCCCCTCGGGCATGTTGGTGTAGGCGGCGAACGCCACGTCCTGGATGGTCACCGACCGCTCCGGGGTGCCCCGCACCGAGAAGACGCCGGCCGCAAGGTCGATGTCGGCCTCGGCGGCCTCCAGCAGGTGCGCGGCGATCTTGCGCCCCTTGTCGGCCAGCTTGCGCGACACCATCGACGTGGCCGCGCCGCTGGTGGGCGTGGAACGCGAGGCGTAGGTGCCGAGGCCGTAGGGCGTGTTGTCGGTGTCGCCGTGCACGACCTTGATGTCGGTCACGGGGATGCCGAGCTCGCTGGCCACGATCTGGGCGAACGTGGTCTCATGCCCCTGGCCCTGGGTCTTCACGCCCAGCTTCAGGATGGCCTTGCCGGTGGGATGCACCCGCAGCTCCGCCGAGTCGAACATCTTCAACCCGGCGATGTCGTAGGTGCGCGACGGTCCGGCGCCCACGGCCTCGGTGAAGTGCGCCACGCCGATGCCGATCAGCCGACCCTCCTCGCGTGCCGCCGCCTGCTCGGCGCGCAGCTCCGTGTAGCCCACCTCGTCCATCGCCTTGCGCATGGCTGTGTGGTAGTCGCCGGAGTCGTAGACGAAGCCGGTGGGCGTGGTGTAGGGGAACTGGTCGGAGCGGATGAAGTTCAGCAACCGGAACTCGGCCGGGTCCATGCCGATCTCGTACGCCGCGGTCTGCACGAGGCGCTCGATGAGGTACGAGGCCTCGGTGATGCGGAACGAGCATCGGTAGGCCACGCCGCCGGGCGCCTTGTTGGTGAACGCCCCCTTGCAGGTCACGTGCGCGGCCGGGAAGTCATACGACCCGGTCACGACGTGGAACAGGCCGGCCCGGAACTGCGTCGGCTGGGCGTCGGAGTAGAAGGCGCCCTGGTCGCTCAGCACGTCGGCCCGCAGCGCCAGGATCCGCCCGTCGCCGTCGAGCGCCAGCTCGCCGCGCATGTGGTAGTCGCGCCCGAACCCCGTGGAGATGAGGTTGTCGCTGCGCGACTCGATCCACTTCACGGGCGTGCCCAGCAGCAGCGAGGCGGCAGTGGCCACCACGTAGCCGGGATAGATGGGCACCTTGTTGCCGAAGCCGCCGCCGATGTCCGGGCTGATGATCCGGATGTTCTGCTCGGGGAGCCCGGCCACGATGGCGAACAGCGTCCGGTGGGCGTGCGGCGCCTGGGACGTGAGATACAGCGTGGCCTGGCCGGTGACGGAGTTGACGTCGGCCACGATGCCGCAGGTCTCCAGCGGCGCCGGGTGCGAGCGCGGGTAGAACGTCTCCAGCGACACCACCTTGGCGGCGCTCGCGAACGCCGCATCGGTGGCGGCCTGGTCGCCGTTCTCCCAGGTGTAGACCAGGTTGTCGGTCTGGCCCTCCTTCTCGTCGCGGATCAGCGGCGCGTCGGCGGACAGCGACTGCTGCGGACCGGTCACGGCCGGCAGCATCTCGTAGTCCACCTCGATGAGGCCGGCCGCGTCCGCGGCGACGTACGGGTCGGTGGCGATCACCGCCGCCACCTCTTGGCCCTGGTAGCGCACCTTGTCGGTGGCGAGCACCGCCTGGGTGTCCCCCGACAGGGTCGGCATCCAGGCCAAGCCGTGGGCGTCCATCAACTCACCGGTCACCACGGCCACGACCCCCTCGACGGCCGACGCCGCCTCGGCGTCGATGCCGCGGATGCGGGCGTGCGCCACCGGGGAGCGGTGGATGGCCATGTGCAGCATGCCCGGCAGGGCGACGTCGTCGAGGAAGTCGCCCTGGCCCTCGATGAGCCGGTCGTCCTCGCGCCGGAGGACGCTGTGTCCGATGCCGCCGATCTCCGGCGGGGTGGAGAGGTCCGGGGTGGCGGTCATTGCGCGCTCCTCTCGGCCGCTGCGGCCTGAATGGATTTGACGATGTTGATGTATCCCGTGCACCGGCAGAGGTTGCCGGAGATGGCCCAGCGGATGTCGTCCTCGGACGGGTCGTCGTTGGACTCCAGCAGGGCGGCGCCCACGAGCATCATGGCCGGCGTGCAGAAACCGCACTGCAGGCCGTGGTTCTCCTTGAACGCCTTCTGGACGGCGTGCAGCTGGCCGTCGGCCTTGAGCCCCTCCACGGTGGTGACATCGTGGCCGTCGGCCTGGGCCGCCAGCACGGTGCAGGCCTTCACGGGCACGCCGTCGAGCAGCACGGTGCACACGCCGCAACTGGTGGTGTCGCAGCCGATGTGAGTGCCGGTGAGGCCGACCGTCGAGCGGACGTAGTCCACGAGCAGTTGCCGGGCCTCCACTTCATGCGATTGGGCGGTGCCGTTGATGGTGACGCTGATCTCCATGTCTGATCTCCTCCTCAGCCGGCCTGCGCCTGCGCCAGGGCCGCCTCGAGGCCCCGCCGGGTGTAGACCCGCACCACGTTGCGCTTCCATTCGGCCGAGCCCCGCACGTCGCTGCGCGGCTCGGATGCGGCGGCGGCCGCCTCGGCGGCGGCGGCGAAGAGCTCGTCGCTCGGCGCCTCGCCCACCAGCAGCGCCTCGGCGTCGGTGGCCTTGCGGTTCACCGGCGCCACCGACGTCATGGCGATGCCGGCGGCGCTGATGGTCCCGTCGCCGGCGAGTTCGAGGTGGGCGGCGACACCGACGGTGGCGTAGTCGCCGACCTTGCGCTCGAGCTTCATGTAGGCGCCGCCGGAGGCTCCCGCCGGCTGCGGCACGTGGACCTCGGTCACCATCTCGCCGGGGGCGAGGCTGTTGGTGAAGAAGTCGACCACGAAGTCGCCGATGTCGATGGACCGCTCGCCGCCGGGGCCGGTCGCTGTGACCGTGGCACCCGTGGCCAGCAGGACGGAGTTCCAGTCGCCCTCAGGGTCGCAGTGCGCCACCGAGCCGCAGACCGTGCCGCGGTTGCGTACCAGCGGGTCCGAGATCCACGGGGCGGCGGAGGCGACCGCGCCACCGGGCAGGTCCGAGGCCACGATGTCGGCGTGGCGGGCGGTGGCGCCGATGCGCAGGTGTCCGTTGGTCCGCTCCAGAACATCGAGGCCTGCGATCTCGTTGATGTCCACGAGCAGCGACGGGGCGGCGAACCGGAGCTTCAACATCGGTATCAGGCTCTGGCCGCCGGCCAGGATGCGGGCGTCCTCCCCTCCTTCGGCAAGTGCGTCGACGGCTTCGGCCACGGAACGGGCCACCGTCAGGTCGAACGACGGCGGGTACATGGCAACCCCCTCTCAAGCCCGGTGGCGGCGGGCTTCTGTATCCGGCAATACCGCTGGCGGTCGGACGGTTATGACGGCCTCCAGTGCCTGCGGACTGTAGTCGTTGCATCTCAGGGCCGTCATACCCTCCTCGAACGCGCCGGCGGCGCCCGGTGACGCGGTCGACGACCCGTCGGTAGACATCGTGGTGTCATACCCACATCGAACGCGCCGGCGGCGCCCGGTTGACCTCTGCGGCTCCGCCGGTCACGGTCCGAGTCCCTGCGCCGGCCGAGAGCGGCACGGGCGGCACGGCCCCATGGGCGGGAGTACCGTTTCGGGAGCGCCGGAGCGTGCGGGCAGCCGCATTCTCGCGGTCGAGTCGATCCCGCAGCGACGCACGCAGGAGGGGAACAGTGGCCGAGTACGTGACGGGCGTCGGGGCTCTGCTCGGCGAGTCTCCCGTCTGGGACACCGAAGCGGGCGTGCTCTGGTGGCTCGACATCGACGGGTGCAGCATCCGGCGGTACGACCCCGCGGCCGACGCCGAGCAGTCATGGGCGACGCCCGACAAGCCCGGCTCAATGGCGCTCTGCGGTGACGGGCGGCTGCTGGTGTCGGTGCGCAACGGCGTCGGCTGGCTGGACCCCGGCGACGGATCGTTCACCCCATGG
>JAPPKQ010000352.1 GCA_028819945.1 bacterium
CGCATGGCTGAGGACCTCTCGGAGTACATGGAGTCGCTGTGGGTGCGCGTCCGCTACATGCACTCGTAGATCTACACCATCGACGTGGTGGAGATCCTGCGCGACCTGCGGCTCGGGCACTTCGACGTGCTGGTGGGCATCAACCTGCTGCGAGAAGGCCTGGACCTGCCGGAGGTGTCGCTGGTGGCGATCCTGGACGCCGACAAGGAGGGATTCCTGCGCAGCGAGACCTCGCTGGTGCAGACCATCGGCCGCGCCGCCCGCAACGTGGACGGGCAGGTGGTCATGTACGCCGATGTGGTCACCGACTCCATGCGCCGGGCCATCGAAGAGACCAACCGCCGCCGTGCCCGCCAGCAGGCCCACAACGCCACCCACGGCATCAGCCCGCAGACCATCCGCAAGGCGGTCACCGACATCCTGGCGCTCATCCGACCCGAGGAGACGGCGCCGGTGCCCCAGCGGCAGCGCCACGAGCGGCGCGGGCGGCGGGGCGCGACCGGCGCCGCCGAGGGCCTCGACGTCTCGACCGACGACCTGCCGCGGCTGATCGCCGCGCTCACCGAGGAGATGCAGGCTGCATCCGCCGACCTGCGCTTCGAGTACGCGGCCCGCCTGCGTGACGAGATCAACGAACTGCGCCGGGAGATGCGCGACATCGCCGGCGCCCACGCCGTCGGCGCTTGAGCAGCGGCGACTTCTCACCAGGTTTTCCACAGCCGGGGACACCACCGGTGCGGCGCTCCGGCACCTACGCTGGACCCGTGAGCGATCGGCTGGTCATTCAGGGAGCGCGCGAGCACAACCTGCGCGACGTCTCCCTGGAGTTGCCGCGGGACCGCCTCATCGTCTTCACGGGCATCTCGGGTTCGGGAAAGTCCTCGCTGGCTTTCGACACCATCTACGCCGAGGGTCAGCGGCGCTACGTGGAGTCGCTCTCGGCCTACGCCCGGCAGTTCCTCGGCCAGATGGACAAGCCGGACGTGGACTTCATCGAGGGACTCTCGCCGGCCATCTCCATCGACCAGAAGAGCGCCTCGCGCAACCCGCGCTCCACCGTCGGAACCATCACCGAGGTCTACGACTACCTCCGCCTGCTGTTCGCCCGCGTGGGTGTGCCCCACGACCCCGAGACCGGCGAACCGCTCGTCCGCCAGACTCCCCAGCAGATCGTGGACCGGGTGCTGCGGCTGCCCGCCGGCACCCGCTTCCAGGTGCTGGCGCCGGTGGTGCGGGGGCGCAAGGGCACCTACGAGACCCTGCTGGCGGAGTTGGAGGCCGAGGGCTACGTGCGGGCCCGTGTCGACGGCGAGTTGTACGAACTGGCCGATGTGGCCGGCACCGACGCCGACGGACGGCCCCGCCTGGATCTGGCCCGCTACGAGATGCACGACATCGAGGTCGTGGTGGACCGCCTGGTTGCCCGGGAGGGGATCGAGCGCCGTCTGACCGACTCCGTCGAGGCGGCGTTGCGACTGGCCGACGGCGTCGTGCAGATCGAGGTGGTGAAGCTCGGCGGCGAGGTGGCGGACCTCGATCTCGACGTGGAACCCGGCGAGATTCTCACCTTCTCCCAGCACCTGGCCCGGCCCAGCGACGGCAAGTCGTTCGAGGAGTTGGCCCCCCGCAACTTCTCGTTCAACTCGCCCTACGGCGCCTGCCCCCAGTGCGACGGGCTGGGCACCCGGTTCGAGGTGGATCCCGACCTTGTCGTGCCGGACCCGTCGCTCAGCCTGGCTCAGGGCGCTCTGGCGCCGTGGTCGACCGGCCACAGCCAGTACTACGAGCGCCTGCTCGAGTCGACCGCGGAGGAGTTGGGGGTGGAATTCGACGCTCCCTGGGAAACCCTCCCGCCGAAGGCACAGGCAGTCTTCCTTCACGGCGGCCTCGGCCGCCGCGTGCAGGTTCGCTACCGGAACCGCTACGGGCGGGTGCGCAGCTACAACGCCCGGTTCGAGGGCGTCATCCCGAACCTGCAGCGACTCCACTCCGAGACCGGCTCGGACAGCAGCCGCCAGAGGATCGAGGGCTATATGCGCGAGGTGCCCTGCGCGCACTGCGGCGGCGCCCGGCTGCGGCCCCTGCCGCTGGCGGTGACCATCGACGGGCGCAACATCAACGACGTCTGCACGCTGTCCATCCGCGACGCCGCCAGGCTCTTCGAGGAGATCCGGCTCAGCGAGCGCGACGCCCTCATCGCCGACCAGGTGCTGAAGGAGCTGCGCTCCCGGCTGGGCTTCCTCCTCGACGTGGGGCTGGACTACCTCAGCCTGGCGCGCTCGGCCGGCACCCTGTCGGGAGGCGAGGCGCAGCGCATCCGGCTGGCCTCGCAGATCGGCAGCGGGCTGGTGGGGGTTCTGTACGTGCTGGACGAGCCGTCCATCGGGCTGCATCAGCGCGACAACGCCCGGCTGCTGGACACGCTGCTGCGCCTGCGGGATCTGGGCAACACCGTGATCGTCGTGGAGCACGACGAGGAGACCATCCGCACCGCCGACCACGTGGTGGACATCGGGCCCGGCGCGGGCAGCCACGGCGGCGACATCGTGCACAGCGGACCGGTGGAGGCGCTGCTGTCCAACGAGGCCTCACTGACCGGCCGGTACCTCAGCGGGGCGCGCGCCATCCCGGTACCGCCGCTGCGCCGCCCGCCGGGCACGGACTGGCTGGTCGTGCGCGGGGCGCGCGAGCACAACCTTCACGACCTGGACGTGGAGATCCCCCTCGGCTGCTTCGTGGCGGTGACCGGCGTGTCGGGCTCGGGCAAGAGCACCCTCGTGAACGACATCCTCTACCGGGCGCTGATGCAGAAGGTGTACCGCTCCCGGATGGTGCCCGGGCGCCACCGCGGCATCGACGGGGTGTCGGCCCTGGACAAGGTCATCAACATCGACCAGCAGCCCATCGGGCGCACGCCCCGGTCCAACCCCGCCACCTACACGGGCGTGTTCGACCACATCCGCAAGCTGTTCTCGCGCACCAGCGAGGCCCGGGTTCGGGGCTACCTGCCCGGGCGGTTCTCCTTCAACGTGTCCGGCGGCCGCTGCGACGCCTGCTCCGGCGACGGCAACATCCGCATCGAGATGCACTTCCTGCCCGACGTGTACGTGCCGTGCGAGGTCTGCGGGGGCGCCCGCTACAACCGCGACACCCTCGACATCACCTTCAAGGGGCGCAACATCGCCGACGTGCTGGCCATGTCCTGCGAGGAGGCCCTGGAGTTCTTCGCCAACCAACCGGCCATCGCCCGGCACCTGCGCACGCTCGTGGACGTGGGGCTGGGTTACATCCGCCTCGGCCAGCCGGCACCCACCCTGTCGGGCGGGGAGGCGCAGCGGGTGAAGCTGGCGAGCGAGCTGGCCAAGCGCTCCACGGGCCACACCATCTATCTGCTGGACGAGCCCACCACGGGTCTGCACTTCGACGACATCGGAAAGCTGCTGGGCGTTCTCGGCAGGCTGACCGACGCGGGCAACACCATCCTGGTGATCGAGCACAACCTGGACGTCATCAAGACGGCGGACTGGATCATCGACCTCGGTCCCGAGGGCGGTGACGGCGGCGGGCGCATCGTGGCCGAGGGCCCACCCGAGTTGGTGGCCAAGGACGAGGAGAGCCACACCGGCCGCTTCCTGCGACGCGTGCTGGCGTAGCCGGGCGGCGACGCCAGCCGTTTGCTCGCCGTTCGCCGGTGTACTTGAATGTTCCTGTCATGGCGCCTCGGGAATCCGTATGTGCCAATTCCATAAGCGCGGGCGCAGGCCGGATCGCGACAGTCCGGCACGTGTCCCGTCAAGACCCAACCGACTGGGGGAGAGACTCAGATGACACGTAGACGCAAGAGCCGTTGGTTCGTGATCCCGCTGCTGGCCGCACTGGCCGTGCTGGCGGCGTCGTGCGCGGCCGACACCAGTGCAGCGGACGATGCCATGGCCGAGGCTGCGGCTGCCCGTTCCGAGGCCGCGTCAGCGGCTTCAGCGGCCGCCTCAGCAGCTTCGGACGCTGCCGCCGCGAACAACAGGGCGGACGCCCTCGAGGCCGAGACCGCCGCCGCCAACGCCGCTGCTGCTGCAGCGCAGGCCGCTGCGGACGCGGCCAGCGCGGCAGCGGACCTCGCCCAGGCCACCGCCGAGGGCAACGAGGCGGCAGTGGCTGCCGCCGAGGCGGCCCTGGCGGACGCCCAGGCGACGGCCGAGGAGGCGCAGGCATTCGCCGCGTCGGCCCAGGAGGAGGCAGCTGCGGCCCAGGCCGAGGCAGCCGCCGCCCAGGCCGAGTCAGCCGCCGCCCAGCAGGAGGCCGCCGCAG
>JAPPKQ010000290.1 GCA_028819945.1 bacterium
GCCCGGTGCTCGCTCAGTGCATGAGCGGCCGGCGCGGGAGGCCGTTACAGGTGGCCGGCGGTGGCGGCGGCGACGGCCATGCGGACGTCGTCGATCGCCCGAACCATGGTCTGGCCGATGAGGTCGAGCCGCGTGACCTGCTCGATGCGCGGCGTCACCTCGGCCAGTTCCCGCCCCGAGAGCAGGGCCCGGAAGATGCCACAGGCGTCGGCCAGGCAGATCAGCATCACGTCACGCGGATCGGGAATGACGTCGCTCAGCAACACCTCCATGAGGCGAAGCTTGACCTCCTGGCGAGTGTGACCGTCGACGGTGGGGTAGCGCCTGGCCTTGAACACCCACAGGACGCGCTTGTCCTGCTCCTCCAGGACACCCTTGGCGATCAGGCTGCCGAGTGCCGTGGCGCGGATGTCGTCGGCCCGCTCGGCCACGTGCTCGATCCAGAACCGGGTGTTCTGGCGTTCGGCTGCGGCGACCTCCGCCAGCGTCGAGTCGAGCAGCTCGTCACCCGTGGGCGTGTCGTCGACGAGGAAAAGGTGCTCCAGGTCGGTGTCGATGCGGTTGGCGTCCGCCAACTCCATGAGCACCGCACCGGCGATGGAGTAGCGCAGCGACCAGGTGGGCACGCGCACGAAGGAGCCGCCCTCGTCGCGCAGCAGTAGAAGAACGGTTTCCTCGACCAGGCCCAGCATGTGCGTCCTTTCGATGGGCGACGGCAGGAATCTACCGCACCGGCACAGGCCCCGGCGTTCAGTGCGTCGCCTCGTCAGTCCTGGTCGGTGGGGAGCCCCGGATGCCAGCCGTACTCATCGGAGATGGCGTTGGTCGTCTCGATCAGGCGGGGAACGAGGGTCAGCACGTCCTCGAAATCGCACGCCAGGGTCGTGGCCGTGACGGAGACCGACCCGATCACAGCCCCCGAGGCCTCGAAGACGGGCGCCGCCACGCAGTTGACGAACGGCTCGTGCTCGAGGTGGTCGGTGGCGTAGCCCCGCCGCGCGACGGCGGCCAGTTCGGCCAGAAGGCCTGCTGCGGTGGTGATGGTGTTGTCGGTGTGTCGCACGTAGTCGATCCCGTCGGCGATCTCCTGCTGCACTGCGACCGGCAGGAACGCCAGGATGGCCTTGGCCACCCCCGTGCAGTACAGCGGTGCAACGTTGCCGATGCGCGAGTACATGCGCACCCGGTTCTCCGCCTCCCGCTTGTCGATGTAGACGACCCGGCGGGCCTCGAGGGCGGCCAGGTGGACAGTGTGGGGCACCTCGACGCTCAGCGCGGTGATGTGGGGCGCCGCGACCGTGCGCAGATCGGTGTTCTCGAGCGCCCGGTTCGCCAGGAAGTACAGCCCGCTGGCGAGTCGGTAGGCGTGACCCTCGTCACGTGCCACGAAACGCTCGGCCTCGAGGACCTGCAGGGTGCGCAGCGCCGTGGTGCGGTGCAGCCCCATGAACTCGGCCACCTCGTCGATCTTGCGAGGCCGCTCGCCCAGGAATCCGAGAACCCGCAGCGCCCGCCGAACGGTCTCGCTCATGGTGGCCCGAGGAGGCTCAGACCGCCTGCGCGCTCCCCCGAGGGGCCGAAGAGGTGGGCCGCGCCCGGTCGGATCTCCACCGCCACAACGTCGCCCGCGTTCACGGTGTCCTCCGGCTCGGCCCTGACGACGATGGCGTGTTCCGGCGAGATGTCCACCTCCAGGAAGCAGTCGCCGCCAAGGTAGTCGCGGCGGGTCACCCGGCCGCGGAGATGCGGCCCGCGGGGCTCCTCGGTCACGTGCGCGCCGCTGGGGCGTATGCCCACGTCCACGCGCTCGCCGGCTGCGACTGCCAACGGCGCATCCGGACGGAACGTGACGTCGCCCAGCGCGACCTCCCTGGAATCGGTGACCGTGCCCGCGAGCAGCGCCATGCGCGGCGTGCCCACGAATCGGGCCACGAAGGAGTTGGCGGGCTCGGTGTAGATCTCCTCCGGCGTGCCGACCTGCTGCACCGCCCCCTCGTGGAGCACCACCACGCGGTCGGCCAGCGTCATCGCCTCGGTCTGGTCGTGGGTCACGTAGACCGTGGCCCGCCCCACCCGCCGGTGCACGTCCAGCAGGCTGATGCGCATCTCCGCACGCAGGATGGCGTCGAGGTTCGACAGCGGCTCATCCATCAGGAACGAGGTGTACTGCAGCATGAAGATGAACATGCCCAGGACGACCAGGCCGGGGCGGATGAGCGGCAGGACGATCCTGCGGTAGATGGTCAGATCCGAGGCGCCGTCCAGCCGGGCCGAGGCCTCCAGGTCGTCGGGGATGCCGGCCACGAAACTGCGCGCCATGAAGATGCCCAACGAGTTCGCCAGCGGCGGCAGGATCAGCGCCCAGTAGGTGTTGAGCAGGCCGAGGTAACGCACCACGAAGAACAGCGGGATGATCAGCGCCGACGCTGCACGCTTCATCTAGCTATCTCGATGGTGTGCGCTATATGCATTATACGTGCAATAACCACACTAGGAAGGAGGGAGCGCTGTCAGCAGCCGGCCGCCTTCGGCCCGCGTGATCATTCGGGCCATGATCGGTGCCATACGAGCGCGCGTCTCCGCTCGCCCGTCTCGTTGACCTGTGTTGCTCGATTAGACTAAGTTCATACAACTAAACTAATCTGAGGCGACGGTGCCCGCCCGCAAACCAACACGAGGAACCGGAGTGTCATCAATGAGGATTGTGAACATCCATGAAGCGAAGACGCACCTGTCGAGGCTGGTTCGGGAAGCGGCTGACGGCGCGCCGTTCGTGATCGCCCGGTCAGGGGCGCCGCTGGTGAAGGTCGTGCCGCTGAACGAGCCGGTCGCGCCGCCGACACCGAGCCGCACGGGCTTCTATCCGGGGATCCGGTCGGTGTCGGCCGCCGAGCACGCGGAGTTGGACGACGAGATCGCCGGGCTGCTGCTCGCGGAGCCGATAAGCCCCGATGCGGATCCTGATTGACACCCAGATCCTGATCTGGGCGGCCGACGGCGACCATCGGGACGTCCTGCCCGGCGACGCCCGGCGGCTCATCGAGGACCACTCCAATCGCCTCTTCTTCAGCGCCGTGTCGATCTGGGAGGTGGTCCTGAAGGCCCGCCGGCTGAACATCGATCCCCGGCAGTTCCGCCACGGGCTGCTCGAGGCCGGCTACGAGGAGGTGGCCGTCACCGGACAGCACGCGGCCGCGGTGGACCTCCTCCCGAGGATCCACGCCGACCCCTTCGACAGGCTCCTCGTCGCCCAGTCCCAGATCGCCGGGCTCACGCTGCTCACCGCCGACGTCACGCTGGGGCGCTACCCGGGCTCCGTCATCGTGACGGCGAGGGGCTGAATCCCGGGCATGGCGCCCGCTCAGCCGCCGCCGAGGTGGATGGTGGCGTCGTTGGTCAACTCGACGAGCGGGCCCGGGAGGACGCCGAAGACGACCGTCACTGCCGCGCACACGGCGACCACGAAGCCCGCCGAGCGGCTCACCGGCGGGCGGGCGGTCGACGCCGGCGCGGTGAGATACATCCGCACGACGATGCGCAGATACAGGAATGCGGCCACCACCGCTCCCAGCATCGCCATGGCGGCCAGCCAGTAGGAGCGGGCCTCCACGGAGGCGCCGATGACCTCCAGCTTGGCCCAGAAGCCCGTGGTGAACGGCACGCCCGCCTGCGCCAGCAGCAGCACCGCGAAGGCCGCGGCCAGCGCCGGCGACCGCTTGGCCAGACCGTCGTAGGCGTCGAGGCTCTGGCGCCCGTCGGCGCCATAGCCGATGATCGTGACCACCGCGAAGCTGCCGAGCGCCAGGAAGGCGTAGACCCCCAGGTAGAAGAGCGAGCCGGCGAGACCCTGGTCGGTCGCCGCCTGCACACCCACGAGGATGAAGCCGGCGTGGCTGATGGAGGAGTAGGCCAGCAGCCGCCGCACGTCGGACTGCACCACCGCCAGCGTGGCGCCGGCCAGAACCGTCAGGGCCGCGATGGCGTACACGATGGGCTGCCAGTCGGCGGCGTTGGCGCCGAGGGCGGCGTTGAAGACCCGCAGCAGGGCGGCGAAGCCGGCGGCCTTCACACCGGCGGACATGTAGGCCACCGCCACCGGCGGCGAACCCTCGTACACGTCGGGCGTCCAGGCGTGGAACGGCACGGCCGCCACCTTGAAGAAGAGCCCCACCAGCAGCAGCGCCATACCGCCGAGCAGCAGGGCGTCGGACTCCGAGCCCCCGCCGGCCAGGAACTCCGCCACCAGCGGAAGCTTCGTGGACCCTGTCGCGCCGTACAGCAGCGCCACGCCGTACAGGAAGA
>JAPPKQ010000155.1 GCA_028819945.1 bacterium
CCTTGTCGCCGACGCCGCCGGTGGAGTGCTTGTCCACGGTGGGGCGGTCGAGGCTCGAGAGGTCGAGGCGCTCGCCCGAGTCGATCATGGCCTGGGTCCAGACGGCCAACTCGTCGGACTCCATGGCCTGGAAGTAGATGGCCATCAGCAGCGCCGAGGCCTGCTCGTCGGGGATCCGCCCGTTCGTGTAACCGTCGATGAACCAGGTGATCTCGTCGCGACGCAGCGCCCGGCCGTCCCGCTTGGCGCAGATCAGGTCGACGACCGAGAAGTCGCTCACAGGTCGTCGGGGCCGAAGGCCTCGGGCAGCAGGTCGGCCAGCGTGACGTCCCGGTTGATCAGCAGTTCGGGGCCGCCGACCTCGTAGAGCACCTGCCGGCAGCGACCGCAGGGCTTGCCCGGCGGCAGGTCGTCCACGTCGTAGCCGCCGACCACCGCCACCGCCACCAGCCGCCCACCCCCGGTGGTGTGCAGCGCGCACACCAGCGAGCACTCGGCGCACAGCCCCAACCCGTAGGAGGCGTTCTCGGCGTTGCAGCCGACCAGGACCCGCCCGTCGTCGACCAGACCCGCAGCACCCACGTGATAGCGGGAGTACGGGCAGTAGGCGTTGGCGGCCACCGCCCGGGCACGCTGGAAGAGGTCGTCCCAGTCCGCCTCGGCGGCTGTCACCGGGGCGCCGGCGGTCATTGCTGCTGGCCGCGCCGGTAGCGCATGCCGTCGGCGGCGGGCATACGCAGCTTGGAGGTGTAGAAGAGCAGCACCAGCAGCACCGTGATGTAGGGCAGCGCCTGGGGGAACTGCTTGGGCACCGTCTCGGTGGCGTAGTGCCAGACAGCGAAGCCGCCCGCGGCGATGGCCAGCCCGGCCGCGGCCCGGTAGCGGCGCCGGACCAGGAAGACCAGCGCCATGAGGCCCAGAGCCAGCACCACCATCAGCAGCAGCCCGTGCACCGCGGGCCGGTCGCGCAACTGCAGCGTGTCGGTGAAGCCGAACAGCAGCCCGCCGAGGGCGGCGCCCACGGGTCGCCAGTTGCCGAAGATGGTGGTGGCCAGGCCGATGAAGCCGCGGCCGGCGGTCTGGCCCTCCCGGTAGATGCCGGTCAGCTCGATCACCAGGAAGGCGCCGCCGTAGCCGGCGAAGGCGCCCGACAGCACCACGCCGTAGTACTTGTAGCGGTACACGTCCACGCCGAGGCTGTCGGCTGCGATGGGGTGCTCGCCGCAGCTGCGCAGGCGCAGCCCCCACGAGGTGCGCCACAGCAGCCAGACCGAGATGGGCACGGTGGCGTAGGCGATGAGCGTCAGCCACGACACGTTCCAGAGGAAGCCGCGGAGAATGCCGGCGGCGTCGGAGATCCAGAACCAGTCCCAACTCTCGATGCGCCCGAGGGCATCGGCGGTGCCGGCTCCGCCGGCGAGGAAGGGAACGCTGAACGAGTCGACGTCCTCGACCCGCGGCGACTGCGTGATGCCCCCGCCGGGACGTCCCTGGAAGACCTTGTCGGACAGGAAGCGCGCGATCCCCGGCGCCATCACCAGGATGGCCGCACCGGAGATGATGTGGTCCACGCCGAAGCTGACCGTTGCGATGGCGTGCAGCAGCCCGCCGACGGCCCCGCCGGCGGCGCCGATGAGCATGCCCCACCACGGGCCGAACTCCAGGGCGCCGTAGGCGCCGAACCACGTGCCGAGGATGAGCATGCCCTCCAGGCCGATGTTCACCACGCCGGCCCGCTCGGAGAAGATGCCGCCCATGGCCGGCATCAGGATCGGCACCGCATACGCGAGCGCGATCGACCAGGTGGTGCTGTGGGCGAGCTGGTCGGTGGCCGGTCGGGCGAACTGCTCGGTGAGGGCGAGGAGCGCCACGCCGATGACGGCGATGACGGCGTATCGCAGCCTCCGCTGGAACTGCCGATCCCGCGGCGTGTCCGTCGGACGCGGGTACCAGTTGGGCCGGCCCGCGAAGCGCTCGAACAGCCGCCAGGGCTCCGGCGCGTCGCCGTCGGGGGTGGTCTGGGAGTCGAGTGTCATGTCGCGGGTCTCGTGTCGGACTCGGTGGCATCGGACGGCGTACCCGGCGCGGCCTCCGGCTCATCCCCCGCCATGGCGAGCGAGGCGGCGCGTGCCTCCTCGTCCTGGCGGCGCCGCTGCACCACGACGTAGGTGATGACGGCGGCGAAGATGATGATGCCCTTCATGATCTCGACGATCTCCTGGGGAGCGTCGCCGTGTACGTCGAGGATCGGCGCGGCGCTGTCCAGGAACCCGAACACCAGCGCACCGATGGCGATGCCGCCCGGATGGTTCTGTCCGAGCAGCGCCACGGCGATGCCGGCGAAGCCGAGGTTCTGGGTGAACTGCAGCCCGTAGGCGTAGTCGCGTCCCAGCACCTCCGGCAGGCCCACCAGGCCGCCCACCGCCCCGCTGAGCGCCATGGCCACGATTATCGTGCGCCTCGGGGAGACGCCGGAGGCCTCGGCGGCGAGCGGGTTGATGCCCGACGCCCGCAGGTCGTAGCCGGGCCGGGTTCGTGCGACGTAGATCCAGTAGAGGATCCCGATGATGATCGCCACGATGACGAAGCCCCAGAGAACCCGGCCCTTGCCGATCTCGCGGGTGAACAACTCGACGAACCAGTTCAGGTCGGGCATGCGGCCCGAGGGCGGGATCTCGGCGGTCTCCTGGTTGAGGCTCTCATCCGGAACGTCCCATTGCCGGAAGA
The DNA here is from genome assembly GCA_028819945.1 of bacterium. Classification (GTDB taxonomy): domain Bacteria; phylum Actinomycetota; class Acidimicrobiia; order Acidimicrobiales; family CATQHL01; genus VXNF01. The sequence continues at coordinate 2,728 of JAPPKQ010000155.1, forward strand.
GCATCGCCACCACCAGACTGATGGAGATGGCGTTGAGCATGATCGTGGAGATCACCTCGTGGATGCCGCGGGTGACCTTCAGGACGCCGGCGATCAGAGCCCACAGCGACCCGGTGGCCATACCCACCAGGATGATGACCGTGAGGTGCAGCGGCGCGGGCAGCGACAGTTCGGCGGCCACTTGCGCGGCGATGATCGACGCCAGGATGTACTGCCCCTCCACGCCGATGTTGAAGAGGTTCATGCGGAAGCCGATCGCCACGGCCACCGCCGACAGGTAGAGCGGCGTGGCCCGGTTGACCATGTCGACGAGGGTCTCCAACTCGAACCCGTAGGAGAACATGCGCCCGTAGGCCGGGAACGGGTTGCTGCCGCTCAGCACGAGCGCGATCGAAGCCACGGCCAGCGAGAGGATCAGCGCCGCCACGGGTGCGGCCAGGGCCAGCGTGAGGCGCCGGTGTGCGGGGAGACGATGGGAGGTGCGGGTGCTCATGCGTGCTGCATTTCCTCGACGTCACCGGCCGCGCCGGTCATGTGAGCGCCCAACTCGCGGGGGGTGACCGTCCTCGGGTCGAGGGTGGCAGAGATGCGGCCGCGGAAGATGACGAGCAGGCGGTCCGAGAGCCCGATCAACTCGTCCAGATCGGCCGAGACCAGCAGCACCGCCAGTCCCTGCTCGCGAGCCTGGTGCAGCGTCTCCCACACGGCGGCCTGGGCGCCCACGTCGATGCCCCGCGTGGGGTGTGCGGCGATCAGCAGGTTGGGGGTCATGATCATCTCCCGCCCGATGATCAGCTTCTGCTGGTTGCCGCCGGAGAGGGCATGGGCCGCCACGTCGGGCCCCGGCGTGCGCACGTCGAAGGCGGCGATGAGTTCCCGGGTCTTCTCGCGCGCACCCTTGGGGGTCAGCCAGAACCCCTTGCGCGAGTACGGCTCCTTGCCCTGGTGCCCGCACATGGCGTTCTCCCAGAGCGGCGCGGGCAGCAGCAGGCCCCGCCGGTGACGGTCCTCGGGGATGTATCCGATACCCGCCTCGCGCCTCTGGCGCACGGTCCACTCGTTGATGTCGGCGTCCTCGAGGAGCACGCGACCCTGCGACGGCTCCCGGATCCCCAGCAGAGCCTCCACGAACTCGATCTGGCCGTTGCCCTCCACGCCGGCCACGCCCACGATCTCGCCCCGGCGAACCTCCAGGCTGATCCCCTTGACGACCTCGCGCTCGTCGTCGTCGAGGACCGAGAGATCCTCCACCTCCAGCGAGACGGTGTCCTGCGCGGTCGTGGTCCGGGCCTCGGGGGTGGGAAGCTCCGAACCAACCATCAGCTCCGCCAGATCGCGCGGCGACACCTCGTCGGGCTTCACCGTGGCGACCGTCCTGCCCGCCCGCAGGACGGTGATCGTGTCGGCGATCTCCAGCACCTCGTCCAGCTTGTGGTCGATGAAGACGATCGTCTCGCCGCGGGCGCACATGTCCCGCATGTTGCGGAACAGCTCCTCCACCTCGTGGGGGACGAGAACCGAGGTGGGCTCGTCCAGGATCAGGATGCGCGCCCCGCGGTAGAGC